>JAZNHC010000030.1:0-15879 GCA_045576755.1 Alistipes sp. | reverse complement strand
CCCTTTGACCTTCTCGCGGGGAAAGTCGAATGGTACAAACTCTACAGTACGACTGATGATGCGTCCTTTCAAGTATTTGATGTTTTTCGAGGCGATATAATCCAATCCATGCGAAAACATTATTATATGCATCGGACTTCTCTCCTTCAATCCGTCACCCGATTGCTCTATACATCGTAAAATGCCGTTCAAGTGCTCGGCATAGGAGCGCTCTCGCCCCTTATCACCAACAGCACCATAGGCGTATACCAATATGTTGAGTAGAGAAGGGGAAAATGGGTCGTGTTCCATAGCTGCAATACCTGCCGCTATCAATTCGTCAATATCCCTTACCGATGGTTGGTCTATCGAGATGCGCGCCATGATCTCCTGAACGCGAGTCATCGATGTATTTACCTCGAGTGGTTTGTATGACGGCTGGAATGCATAGCCGTAGTATAGATGGTGATACTCTTCGTCCGACATCGGTTTACCCTCCTTGTATCGCAACATAAGGTTAGGGTAGTAGAGTGGCGACTCGACATCGTTTATGGCAGCGAAAATACGGTCATTGTTCGGAGTTCCTGCCAGTGCAGCAAGAGTCACGAACGATGCTAACAATATGAAAAAAATGCGCTTCATCTCAACCTTTTTCGACCAATAACGATGCTTGCTCTATTTTTCGTATTCTGCAATCAAGTTTTTTATCTTTGCCTGCAAGGTCTCACTACCTGGTACAAGTGGCAAACGCATAGTGTTCGAGCAGATGCCCTTGAGGCAGAGTGCAGTCTTAATGCCTACAGGATTGCCCTCCTCGAAGAGTGCAGAGATGATGCTGTCGAGGTTGCTCAATTTCTCTGCAGCCTCCACTATGTTACCACTCTGCGCAAGGCGCACAAATTCGACTGTCTCGGCAGGGAAGGCATTTGCCAAAACCGAAATTACACCAACACCTCCGCGTTTGATGACCTCGACTGTCAATCCGTCATCGCCCGAGATTAGAAGAAAATCATTCGGAGTGAGAGCCTTCACTCTCTCCATCTGCTCCAAATTGCCCGAAGCCTCCTTTACGCCTATGATATTTTTGAAATCATTCGCCAAACGAGCAATTGTCTCAGGTGCCATATTCACGCCTGTTCTGCCCGGAATATTGTATAGCATAACAGGCAGTGGTGATGCCTCGGCAATAGCCTTGAAATGCTGATATAATCCCTCCTGGTTAGGTTTGTTGTAGTAGGGATTAACGCTCAATATGGCATCGTAGCCCGATAGATCCCAAGTGCTGAGCGTTGCAACTACGTCGCGTGTGCAGTTGCCGCCAACGCCTACCATCAGACGGACACGTCCTGCTACGCGCTCACGGACAAAACGTATAAGTGCTTTGCGTTCGTCGGTAGTCAGTGTCGGAGTCTCGCCCGTTGTCCCGAGTACGAGTATGTAATCCACACCTCCGTCTACGAGGTTGTCTACAATCTTTGCTACGGCTGCAAAATCTATGGCTCCATTCTCTGTGAATGGTGTTACAAGTGCTACGCCTACTCCTTCAAAAATAGTTCTATCCATATCATACTGCTTAAAACAGACTTCCTTGAACGAAGTCTTCTACTTTGTTATCTTCATTCTTGACCTCTATCTCGGAAATGAGATTTTGGTTCATATTATTGTGGAGCTCTCCTCCGATAAGAGCGATAAATTCGCTTTCAGAGAGTATCTTTACACCCAGTTTCTCGGCCTTCTGCAACTTGGCAGGCCCCATATTCTCGCCTGCTACGATAAAGTCGGTGTTGGCCGATACGCCCGATTGATTCTTGCCACCGTGTAGTTCTATCAGTTCTTTTAACTCGTCGCGCGTGTGGTCAAGGAACTTGCCTGAGATGACAATGTTCTTGCCCTCTAAATAGTTCGAATGCAATACCTTTGCCTCCTCCTCGAATTGCAGCCCAGCCGCGCACAATCGCTCTACAATGGCGATATTCTTCTCGTCCGCAAAGTACTCCAGAATGGCATCTGCAATCTTGTCGCCCACCTCTTCGGCTTCGAGAAGTTGCTCCTTTGTTGCCGACATTACTGCGTCCAGACTCTTGAAATGAGCTGCAAGATACTTTGCGGTTGTTTCGCCAACAAAGCGAATGCCCAAACCAAAAAGTACGCGGGCAAACGGAACGTTCTTCGAACTATTTATGCTGCGAATAATATTGTCCGCAGATTTCTCGCCCAAACGAGGAAGAGCCGCTATATCTACCGCTTTAAGATCGTAGATATCGGCAATATTGTCAAGCAGACCGCTTGCGTGTAATAATTCGACGGTCTCGGTACCTAAGCCGTCTATATCCATCGCTTTGCGACGAATAAAATGTACTATGCGTCCCAAGATTTGTGGACGACAACCTCCCTGATTAGGACAGTAGTGCTTTGCCTCGCCCTCGTAGCGTACAAGTGAAGTGCCGCACTCAGGACATTCGGTTATGTATACGAATGGTTTGCTCTCGGCTTTACGCTCTGAAAGTTCTACTTCGGTAATCTTAGGGATGATCTCCCCTCCCTTTTCCACATAGACCATATCGCCAAGACGGATATCAAGTAATTCTATCTGCTCGGCATTGTGGAGAGTTGCACGCTTAACGACTGTACCCGCCAAAAGCACAGGTGTAAGATTTGCTACAGGCGTTATTGCTCCGGTTCTGCCAACCTGAAAATCGACACTTTCGAGTCGAGTAAGGGCTTGCTCTGCCTTGAACTTGTAAGCAACAGCCCAACGTGGCGACTTGCTCGTAAAGCCCAGACGACGTCGCTTGGCAAAATCGTTTACCTTGATTACAATACCGTCGGTAGGGTATGGTAACTCCTTACGTGCTGTGTCCCAATATTCTATAAATGAGCGTATCTCCTCGGCTGAACGACAGATGCGAGCGTGTTCTGATACCTTAAATCCCCAGCGTCGAGCCGACTCGAGAGCCTCCCAATGGGTCGAGAAAGGGAGATCGCGTGATGCGATCTGATAGAGCGTGCAATCAAGACCTCGTTTTGCCACAATCGATGATTGCTGCTGCTTGAGTGTTCCTGCTGCAGCATTTCGAGGGTTTGCAAATAGTTGTTCTCCTGCCGCTTCACGTTCAATATTCAGGCGGTCAAACGATGCGTAAGGCATAAAAATCTCGCCACGAATTTCGAACTCGGCAGGGTAGTTACCCGTAAGTGTCAAAGGTATAGAGCCGATAGTGCGGACATTTGCGGTAACGTCGTCGCCACTCTCGCCATCACCACGTGTTACGGCTCTGAGCAGTCTTCCGTTTTCGTATGTCAGAGAGATGGCTGTTCCGTCGAACTTCAATTCGCACACAAACTCCGTTTCGCCCTCCTCCCTCTCGATGCGTTCGATAAACTCGTTTAGGCTCTCAATTGAGTATGTGTTAGAGAGCGAAAGCATAGGGTAGCGGTGCTTGACGTTCTGAAATTCGGATGTTTTGTCGCTACCAACGCGCATAGTCGGTGAGTTCTCGTCTGCATACTCGGGGTGCTGTTCCTCCAACTCGATTAGACGATGCATCATCTGGTCGAACTCGAAATCGGAAATTTCGGGCGCGTTTTCCACATAATATTTGCGATTGTGGTGGTGTAGAGCCTCTCGCAGGGCTACTATCTCATCGTAAATCGAAATGGTCATACCTCTATTTATATATTAGGTCGTAAAGTTACGGAGAAATTTTCAATAAATTGCCAATTTCCATCAAAAAAGTGCATCTAACGAAAAACTCAAAAAATAAAAAGCAGACAATTTCGGAAATGTTGAAAAAAAACGGGGCGAAAATTTGCCACACTCATTTCCTTGCAATATATTTGTGCCACTTTTAAGTCAAAATTAAAGATAAAGAGATATGGCACCGGTTGCAAAAAAACGCTTGGTCGTAAGTTTTAACAACATGACTCCTGATTTACAAGAGGAGGTCAAAGCGGCATACCCAACAGGTTATACCGATTATATGATGCGAATCGACAAACCTAACGGAGATTTCTTCTTTGCAGTACCTTTCGAGACAGAAGAGATTAGCTATCTCGTAAAGATTGATGTGAAGATCGACGATGCATCGAATGATGATGACGACAAGGATTACTACGATGACGATTTGAAGGGTGCAGATGAGTTGGCTAACGATGACTCTGATGACGAGCCAGCCGATGATAGCGCCGATTACGACATCTAATCCTCGTTTGTTCTTAAAACAAAATTGACCACTACGCGAGTAGCGGTCAATTTTTGTATGTATACCTTCTAGTACCTCAGTTAATATTGCTCCTTCTCGTTAGGGAAATCGCACGACTTGACATCCTCGACGTAGCGCGAAACGGCATCAGTCATAACGGTATGAAGGTCGGCATAACGACGCAAGAAGCGCGGCGAGAAGCCCTTGTTGATGCCGAGCATATCGTGAACTACAAGCACCTGGCCGTCGGTTGATCCACCTGCTCCAATTCCGATTGTAGGGATAGACAACTCCTTCGATACGCGAGTTGCTAAAGCTGCCGGAATCTTCTCCAAAACCACAGCAAAGCATCCTACCTCCTCCAGCAATTTAGCGTCGCGGATGAGCTTTTCGGCTTCGGCCTCCTCCTTGGCGCGAACGCTATATGTGCCGAACTTATGGATGGACTGCGGTGTGAGTCCGAGGTGTCCCATTACAGGAATACCTGCTGTAAGTATTCGCTTAATCGAATCTATAATCTCCTCGCCACCCTCCATTTTTACGGCATCGGCTCCGGTCTCCTTCATAATGCGGATAGCCGAATCGAGTGCAGCTTGCGAATCTCCTTGGTATGTTCCGAAAGGCATATCGCAAACAACCAATGCTCGCTCCACAGCACGAACAACTGATGATGCGTGGTAGATCATTTGATCGAGAGTGATAGGCAGGGTAGTCTCCCAACCTGCCATTACGTTGGCGGCTGAGTCACCTACAAGTATCACATCGACACCTGCACCATCGACAATCTTTGCCATAGAGTAGTCGTATGAGGTGAGCATAGAAATCTTCTCACCCCTATCTTTCATCTCCTTGAGTCGCAGCGTTGTGACGGCTCTTACCTTACTTTCTACTGACATTGCTAATCGTTGCTAATTGTTATACGTGTCGCAAAATCTCGTCCAAGCCATTGAAGTGATTCTTGTAGTCCTCCAACGAGCGAGTGATAACCTCGTATGCCTCCTCGCGTCCGAATACGTGTGTGATCTCCACCTTCTTCTGCGACTCCGAATCAGGCATATCCTTGTAGGTTAAGAAGTAGTGCTTTAAGCGGTTGATGATTGCCTTTGGCAACTCCGAGATGTCGTTGTAGCCGCTGTATGTTACGTCGTGACGCAGCACTGCGATAATCTTATCGTCAGCCTCATTGCCATCCAACATTCTGAAACCTCCGATAGGACGAACATTTACGATAATATCGCCGTGAGCCACATCGCGCTCTGTCAATACGCAGATATCGAGAGGGTCGCCGTCACCAACAATCTCGGTGCGACCACTTTGCTGCATACAGTATTCAGCAACGCTCTCACCACAGAAGCTCTGTGGAACGAAGCCGTAGAGTGCCGGAATCACATTCGAATATTTCTGTGGACGGTCAATTTTGAGATATCCACTAACCTTGTCCAACTCGTATTTTACGGTGTCGGTTGGAACAATCTCAATAAATGCGGTAATTACTTCGGGTGCTTTCTCGCCAACCTCAATACCGTGCCAAGGGTGCGACTTGTAGCGCAAACCCATCAATCGTGCAATAGGATCATTGATTTTGTTTCCCATAACTTATTTCAGTTTTGTTTACTGCTTGTTTACTTGATTTTTGTTACTTTGTTTGGTTTCGACACTGCTGCGTGGGCAGCCTTCTGCGCTGCAAGTGCTTTGTCGGGTGTTAAACTATCGGGGTGATAGCTGTTGCCTACAACCGATTTGCCGAGCAACACTTCGCACAATGTGCAGGCACCAAGATAGCGGGCAACACTCTTGTCGAGATGATAGCCATCGCGAGTGAGTATGTCGCCAAAGTAGGTGCGGCCATTTTGTATGGCTGTGCCATTCGGAACAATAGCGTAGAAACCGTATTGTTTGTCTTTGAATACCTTGTCATAGCTCTTAACCAGCGCCTTGTACATCTTCATCTGGTCGTAGCCGTAGATGGAGAAACTGCTGTGTAGAGAGTTCTGCTGATACGCCCAAGTCTGCATAATGATAAACTTGGTCGATGCTGCAACCTCGTTGCGAACAAGCTTCATAAGCTTAGGAAGGTATTTTCCAAATGAGTCGTAAACACCACCTAATCCACTTACTTGCTGCATCATTATATAATCCCACTGCTCGTCGGCAAGAGCGTATTGTATCGAGGTCTTTGCGCGAACGACTTTTTTGCCATTCTCGTCAATTTTACGGTAAGAATAGGCATTCCTGCTACTATCCATGTTGGATAGGTGTCTTCGAAGATCGCATCCGCCTATGTATAGGTTACCTATGATAATGGTTTTACCCTCAGCTTTTCCCAATTCGTGCAGGTGCTGTTCGACAACATCTACCGAGAAGCTGTTGCCAATGGCAAGCACTCGGATAATATCTTGCGCATAGCAGTTAAAGCTAAGTGCAACGCATGCAAGTAGAAGGGATATAAATCGTTTCATTATTTTGTGGGTTAATTTTTATGCTCCTTTTCTCTCGAATATCTATCTTTAGTGCATGCTAAGGCTTCTGACCCATTTTATTGTCGCGATAGTCGACGAACTTATCCGACTCATAACGGTTGCCGAAGCGGTCAATTGCAATAACCTTCACCTTTGCATCTGCTTTCTTGAGCTGGTATCTATACATATGGGTATTTCCTGTCCAGCTTCCATTGCTCGGCGACTTGTCGGAGGTACTGTATCGGTCCAAGATGCCCATATGGATACCTACAACCCACATATCGTTGGCAGCTACCACTCCGTCTTTGATGCGGCGAGGATCTTCGAACGTATATGATCCGACCATTTGTGATTTGTATGTGGCAGATGTGTCGGATATGAGTTTCATATCGCCCGAATACTCTCCATCCTCGTATACTTCGATTTTCCATTTAGAATCGGCATTAAATACATTTGCGAGAATTACATCTTCGCCAAAGTTGAATGAGTAGTATCCCTCTGTGCCATTTTTGTTATCATCCTTGGCTGCGCCTGTAATTGCATCACCGCGGTAGAGTCGCATCTGGTAATCGCGTTGATCCATACCCTCGTTGTAGCCCATGTAGTACCACTCCGAGAAGCCACTGCCTTCGCACATAAAGACTCCGTAGCCGTTAGGTGTTCCATCGCCGCAGACATTTGACACCCACCAAGTACCACATACAGTACCTACATTGTGCTCGTAGACATTTTTATATGTGCTGTTTGGCTCGGCATTGCGGTTGTAGTGAGTGTGTCCCGAAAGGATGTGAGCCTCCTGGAATTGGTTCAACAGCACGTGTACCTCACCAATGTGGTTCACCGCGCTAATGTAGCGGTAGTTGTGGAGCGGAATATGTACGCACAACACTACGGTCATATCCTTCGGAACAACTGCAAGGTCCTGCTTTAGCCATTCGTACTGTTCGTCGAGGAAACCGCCGGTATAGTTTGCCATCGAGGTAGTCGAGTTGTATACAATATCTCGCATACCTACAATGTGTACATTACCACGATTAAACGAGTAGTTGATAGGACCGTTTGTGGTCTCGAAGGCACGCTGTGCGCGAAGGTTGTAGGTGCTGCTATTGTCATCTGACTCGATAGGAGACTCTTTGTCGTAGTAGTTGGCATCGTGGTTGCCCATAACCTGGTAGACCGGCAATCCCATATATTTGTACTGCATTGCCGAGCGCATCTCGTCGCGGAAAGACTCGGAATTCGAGCCACTCGAGTTAGAGATAATGTCGCCCAATGTGATGCCGTAGCATGGGCAGTCCATTGAGGATACGTACTTGTTGATGGCTGGAACTGCCTCTTTCTTGAAACGTGAGAGTTTTGTCTTTGATGATACCTGAGGGTCAGCAAAGGCAAAAAGTGCAAATTTCTTCTCTGGTCCGCCTTCGATTTTGCGTAGCGAGAAGTTGTACTCGCGCTGAGTCGATGTGCAACGGGTGAAGAACTTTGGTAAACCATTGGCACCGATAGCGACTTTGTATTCAGAAGGTGTCGAATAAAAGATGTACCACGCGTCGGTGTTGCGCTTCATCGAGTAGAATCCGTCCTCATCGGTGACAACAACCTTAAATCCGTCGCTCACTGCAACGTTTGCAATCGGCTCTCCCGTACTTTTGTCGGTTATATATCCGAATACGTGATCGGCAGGAATGTCTAAATAGCGGAGAACCTTGATGTTGTCAACGCAAATCTGCTTGGTCTGACCTCCGATAGAGATTTCGAGATGGCAGTCCGATGTTACACCTTCGACAACAAATGCGCAATGTTGCCACTTCGGAGAACCGCTAACTTCCTCCAATGACACTACTTTGTTCCACAGCGAGCTGCCGTCGCCCTTAACGATAGAGAGGGTGGCCTCTCCGTTGGAACTTGTGCTTCCTGCGGCATACATCGACAAGTCGAGCGATAGTTCTATCGTTTGCAAAACGCCCTCTTGAATGTTGGAGAACGAAGGTGATGCCAGCTTGCAGCTTGAGGTGTAAGCATTACCAAGCTTAACATATCCCGGGCGAATGTATATGCAGGCCTTTGTTCCACTCCAATTCTCTATGCCGAGAAGTTTCTTGGTCGCAGCATTGCAAGCAAATAGCAGACCTCCCTCTTCGCTGGCATTAGTCACGATATGACAATCCTCGTAGCTGTCGGAAAGGTTTTCCACAGTGTATGAAGACAATCGCTGCTCGATTTCGTTGTTCAAACGAATGCCGCTGGCAGAGTTGATGTAGTCATAGCCCCAAGGCAACTTGTCGAAATTTTGCGATAATATGTTGCGACGGGTGATGTCGGCTTCGAGCGATACGACCAATGTTTCGGATACTTTACCTGCCGAATCTTTGACTACGATATGGAAGGTGTTGGCGCAGTCGAGGAATGGAACAGTAAACTTATGGAGCGTATTGCTCGAAAGATTATCCAACTCATACTGCTGAAGCAAATTTTTAAGATCGGCATCCTGGTAGACACAAACTGTGTAGTCCAAGTTGCTGTCACTGTCGTTTTGCCAAGCGATAGTGGTGCTGGTTGTGGAACTTGCCACTTGCGATACAGCAAACGTTTCGATGTTCCCGGATGGGGTTTTTGAATGTGGTGTACATCCAATTAACAGAGTTGCGGTTGCAACAATGATGAAGGTAAAAAGGCGGTGTAGTTTATTCATAGTTTTATGATTTTTTGCACAAAAAATTCTTTAATCGTACAAAATTATGTAGTTTTTACTACATTTGCAAAGATTTTACAAGAAATTGACCGAAAAAATGACAACGCAGGTTTATGTTTTTCCCGGACAGGGTGCTCAATTCACAGGAATGGGCAAAGAACTCTACGATCAAAGCGATAAGGCGAAGTCGATGTTTGAAAAAGCAAACGAAATACTCGGCTTCAGAATTACCGATATAATGTTCAATGGCAGTGCCGAAGAGTTGAAGCAGACCAAAGTTACGCAACCGGCAGTTTTTCTTCACTCGGTAGTCTTGGCGAAGGTACTTGGTGTAACTCCGTCGGCTGTGGCGGGACACTCACTTGGCGAGTTCTCGGCACTTGTAGTTTCGGGCGCACTCTCTTTTGAGGAGGGATTGCAGCTTGTGGCGAAGCGCGCCAATGCAATGCAGATGGCTTGCGAGAAGGAACAAGGCACTATGGCTGCAGTGATAAATCTGCCCGACGAAACCATTGAGCGCATTTGCGAAGAGGTTGAAGGCGTAGTAGTTGCAGCTAATTATAACTGCCCCGGACAACTTGTTATTTCGGGTGCTGTCGATGCGGTGAATGAGGCGTGTGGAAAGTTGAAGGAGGCAGGTGCTCGTCGCGCTTTGGTTTTGCCTGTCGGAGGTGCCTTCCACTCTCCGCTAATGGAACCTGCTCGCGCGGAGTTGGCTGCTGCAATCGAGAATTCTCATTTTAATGCACCGATATGCCCGATCTATCAAAATGTGGATGCCAAGCCTCACACTGATCCCGAGGAGATTAAACAAAATCTCATAGCTCAACTTACCGCGCCAGTGCGCTGGACCCAGATAGTCAGGAATATGGCAGATGATGGTTTTATGAGCTACGTAGAATTGGGTCCTGGAACGGTTCTGCAGGGACTTATTCGTAAAATTTTGCCCGAAGCGGAGGTGGAGAGTAGATCGACTTTTTGAAAAATATCACTATTTTTTGAAATTTTTTTAACAAAGGCGGAGGAATATCCGTCTTTTTTATTATCTTTGCATAAGGTTAAATAAAAATTAAGAGTTAGGCAATGAGTTCATTGATAGATTTTTTCAATAATCAGGCTACCGACAAAGGATTGTCGCATAAGAATAATCTTATCAAACGCAATATTATTGCGTATATGGCAATGAATGGCGAAGTTACGCTTGCCGAATTGACCAAGGAACTGAAAATCAGCGTTCCAACCATCACCAAACTTGTGCAGGAGTTGGTCGATGAGAATATAGTTTCGGATTTGGGAAAGGTCGAGACGCAAGGCGGACGTCGTCCGAATGTCTTTGGTCTGACCTGTTCGACGCTCTATTTTGCCGGTGTGCACGTAGGTCGTGACCGCATTACGTGCGTTATTACCGATTTGCAGAATAATCTTGTATATGAGCGAGTTTTCGACGATTTCGAATTGACAGACCGCGAGCAATGTCTCGATAAAATATGTAATAATATTGTCGAATTCCTCGGCGGCTGTGGCTATGATCGCTCTAAGATTCTCGGTTTGGGTGTCTGCATCGTAGGTCGAGTGAACACCTCCGAGGGTCGTTCGTTCCACTATTTTACTTCGTTTGAGGACTCTTTGCGCGATATAATCGAGCGTAGGGTAGGCTTGCGCGTGCTTGTCGAGAACGATACTCGCGCACGCTGTTATGCCGAGTACAACTTCTCGCGCTCGAAGACCGAGAGCAATGTCATTTACCTTCACCTCGGACTCGGTGTCGCAATTGGTATTGTCAGCGATGGTAAACTCTACTACGGCAAGAACGGTTTTGCGGGAGAGTTTGGCCATATTCCGTTCTTCGATAACGAGAAGATCTGCTTCTGCGGTAAGAAGGGCTGCCTCGAGACCGAAGTATCGGGTATTGCAATCGAGGAGAAGATGAACGAACTGGTTCGCAATGGAGCAAATACCATTCTCCGCAAGCGTTACGAGGCTAAGGAGCAGATACATATCAATGATATCGTTAATGCAGCCTGCAATGACGACAACCTCTCTATCGAACTTATCGAGGAGGCAGGTGAGAAGGTGGGAAAAGCCGTGGCGTTCCTTATCAATATCTTCAATCCTGAGAGCGTGATTGTCGGAGGTAATCTCGCTGCTGCGGGCGACTATATTATGCTGCCATTGAAATCGGCTACCAACAAATATTCGTTGAGCCTTGTCTATAAGGATACAAAGTTCCGTGTGTCGAAGATGCAGGCAAATGCCAACGCTTGGGGTGTGGCTATGTTGATGCGAAATATGGTTATTGGACTTTAAGCGTTACCAATGATTCTGCTCGAAGGCGAAAAAGTAATTCTGCGGAGTGTCGATTCTTCTGATATCGACACTCTGCTTTTGTGGGAGAATTCGCAGGATGAGCCTTTGTATGGCGTCTATGAGGAGCAGTACACCCGCGATGATGTGGCGCAATTTGTCGAAAATCAACAACGATATTCCATTGCCGAAACCGAGCAACTGCGCTTGATGATTTGTTCGCACGACGGAGTGCGTTTGGGGTGTATCGACCTCACCGAATACGACGGCAAAAAGGCTTTTGTTTCTATATTGATTGTTGGTTCAGATAATCGCCGTAAAGGATTTGCTGAAAATGCATTGCGCTTGACGATTGATTACGCCAAATCACTCGGCTTGCAGGTCCTTTATGCTTGCATCCTGCCCGAAAATACCCCCAGCAAAAATCTCTTCGCAAAGGTCGGGTTCGCGGAGTTAGATAACAATCTTTTTGCCTATATTTTGTAGGGTGTCGTTTAAGCTATAGGTGCTATTAGATTTTAGAGAATTTAGAGAATTTAGTGATCTATATACCCTTAGAATTCCCTATATTCCCTATGCTCTCCATCCTCGGGTATCGTTTTCGATACCCGGGGGGGGGCGTGGGATGTTTTCTGCCCCTGTGGAGTGTTGCTCATCTGTGTGTCGGGCATTGTTTTCGATACCTGGGAGTGCGTGGGACGTTTTCTGCCCCTGTGGAGTGTTGCTCATCTGTGTGTTGGGCATTGTTTTCGATACCTGGGAGTGCGTGGGACGTTTTCTGCCCCTGTGGTTGCGGTGGTGCTTCCCCTTTTTGGGGTGGCTCTTTCCCCTTGTATGCCGGGTATCGTTTTCGATACCTGGGAGTGCGTGGGGCGTTTTCATTTTGTTGGTACTATTAAAGGTATTGTTCGAATGTTATCTAACAAAAAAACGACCCCCTTCTCGGAGGTCGTTTGAATCAGGTATTATACAACTTACTGTATATTCATGGCCTGTAATTTTTGCTTAGCCCCTTCGTGACCTTGGGCTGCAGCGGTCTTGTACCATTTTATTGCTTCAGGGATTTTTTGGTTCTCACCAACTCCATTCATATAGCATTCAGCTAATAAATATTGCGCTTCCACATTGTTCTTATGTGCCAATATTTCAAATAACTTGGCTGCCTGAACATAGTCTTGGATGACACTTTTTCCGCAGAAGTAGTAATTCCCCAAGAATAATATTGCTTCTTCGTCTCCTTGTTCAGCAGCTCTTGCGAAGTAATGCACAGCATCATTATACTCATTAATAGAATCGTACAACCAACCTATCATGCGTAAAGCTGGAGCATAATCCTTATGTTGTTCTGTGGCTTTTTTGAATAGTTCATACGCTACTTTTATATCTTTTTTTACACCGTAGCCGTATGAATAACATAAGCCTAACTGATATAGTGTGAGATGGGCGCCTACGTAAGAAATATTTTCTGTTACATTCTCTAATGCTTTATTATACCATTTAACAGCTGTTTCATAATCGTTCTGTACTCCGAGACCATAATAGTAGCAATCTCCTAATTTGTGGTGAGCAAGGAAATAATCACAATTCTTGTACAATTTTACAGCCTTTTCATAGTCCTGATCAGTACCTGTGCCGTTGTAATAACACTCCGCCAATAAATATGTAGCATAATAAAGATTATGCTCTGCAGCCAGGCTGAGCCAATATACTGCTTTTTTATAATCAATTTCTATAGAATCATAGCCCTCGTAGTAGAGTAAACCTAGCTGTAAATAAGCTTTAGGATATCCTAATTCAGCGGATTTGTGCATCCACTTACTACATTCTGCAAGGTTCTCGCTGTATATACCCAGACGCTCTCCCTTTTGTGTGTCACCGTATGCTATAGCCAACTCATACGCCGCTTCTCCACAGCCGTTATTAGCTGATTTTGTTAGCCATTCTAAAGCGAGATTGAGGCTCTGTTCTACTCCATAACCGTCGTTGTAACAGTAAAATAAGTATAGTTGAGCCTCATTATGATTCTTTTCTGCTGCTTTAGAGAATAATTTGTAAGCCTCTTCGGGATTTTCATTTACTCCGCGACTATTACAATAACAGCGTCCTAACATATATTGAGCGTCAGGCAGGTATTTATCACCTTCGTGACCCCAATTTACTGCCTCAACAAACAGCTTGAAGGCTTCGTTATAATTTGTCTCAACGCCTGTGCCATTGTAGTAGCAGAGGCCTAATTCGTACTTGGCTTCACCTAAATGTGAAAGACGGAAATGTTTAACTGCTTCATCATAGTTCTTCAATGCAAGATAGCATTTTCCTATGATATAACTATTAGCTCTGTCCGGATATAGCTCTGTGCTTTTTTTGAACCACTTAATGGCTTCCTCGTAATTTTGGGTAACGCCGTCTCCGTTATAGTAGATCTTTCCAATTTTATATGCAATTGCATCGCCTCCGACAATATGACCGTACTGTTCTATAGCTTTATTATACCATTTTAGAGCTTCAGTGAAATTTTGTTCAACACCGATGCCTTTATGATAGAAGTCTCCTATTCTATCAGTACCATCTGGCTCTCCAAGTTCTGATGCTTTGCGGTGCCATTTCAAGGCCTCGTTGATATCTTTTGCAACGCCAAAGCCATTCTCGTAATATGTTCCTATTTTGTATGAGCTATGTGCCGCATATTCGCCGTTTAGCTCTGCAGATTTACGGTACCATTTGATCGCCTCGTCATAACTGCCCCAGCCGTCGTATATGTCAGCCAGTCCATGCATCGAATAATCGTGACCCTGGTTGGCCGCCAATGTGTACCACTTGATAGCCGTCTCTTTATTCTCCTCTACGCCGACTCCATAATTATAACAGTATCCTATCTCGCATTGTGCATCAGCGTATCCTTGAGCTGCAGCTTTCTTGTACATTTCGATAGCTTGTGCGCGATTGCCCAACTTGTAATAGCACAGACCCAACATATATTGGTTGTAGGCATCGCCTAACACTGCGCCTTTGCTGTACCATACTGCAGCCTCGTTGTAGTCAGGGTCGGAAATTTTGCCCTCGAAATAGAAGTTACCCAATGCAGTAATAGACGCTAAATCGCCCTGCTCGGCAGCACGACGTATCCACTCTGCGGATTTGTTGAAATTCTTCGAAACACCTTCGCCATTCTTGTAGCGCTCTGCCAACTCTTTCTGAGCAATGAGATATCCGCCTTCAGCCGACTTTGTGAGCCACTGAATAGCTGCGTTCATATCTTGAGGAATGCCCACGCCCTCTTTGTATGCGCTTGCCAACTCGTACTGCGACTCGGCGTATCCCAACTCGGCAGCCTGGGCAAAGGACTCTAATGCCTTGAATGGGTCAGCCTCTACGCCATAGCCATTTTTGTAGCACAATGCCAACTTGTGGATAGATGCAGCGTCACTCTTTGCAGCGCCCAAGGTGTACCAATTTATAGCCTCCTGGTAATCCTTCTTAACGCCCTTTCCGTTGAAATAGCACTCGCCCAAAGTGTAGTATGCAGGAAGGTGACCATCCTCTGCAGCATACTTCAGGTACTCGATTGACTTGCTGAACTTGAACTGATTCTGGAACGCCAATCCCTGGTTGTAAAGCTGCTCAGGAGTGAGTTTTACGCGGTCAGGAATAGCCACCTGCTCGTTTAATAGTTTTTGTACCAATTCGTAGGTCTTGGAGATGAGTGAACGATCATTTGGCTCGGCAGGTATCATTTCGGAGCATATAGCAGAACCACTGCTTACTCGGTATAGCGAGCCATCGATATTTATCTTATTCGCTGCGTTTCCGTAGGCAGAGAATGTCTGTTTAACCTCTACGAAAATAATATACTTTACACCCTTTGCTTCAGCCAATTTCAAAATGTTCTCCTTGGTTGGCTCGAGTTGCTGTGATGCCAACTCATTGGCAATGTCATTGGTTGTTTGGGGCTGCAAAACATCGTAGTTCTGCGACTTTGCACACGCCTCGACAAGGGTGCTGTGCATAAGCTGAATAAACGACTTCTTAATCTTGCGGTCACTGTTATCCACAACATCCGCAATAAATACCATATCCTTCTCGTAGATGTTTGTGTTCTGAGCGGATACGTAACGCGTAGCGAACGGTGCTACTGCGATCAATAGAAAAATTAATTTTTTTAAGTTCATGGTTGTATGATATTTAAGAGTGTTATTAACTGCATATTTGCAAACAAAGCGAAATTGAGGATTGCTGTGGCGCA
>JAZNHC010000029.1:0-10689 GCA_045576755.1 Alistipes sp. | reverse complement strand
ACTTCCTTTCGCCACTTGCTGCGGGTGGTCACATCAACCTCCTCGGCAAGATGCCTACACCGAAGGTGTTGGTCGAGGCTATGCAGCACGTGCAGCCGAATGTTATCGCTTCGGTGCCTCTCGTGCTGGAGAAGATCTATCGTAAACAGGTGGCTCCGCTTCTTGAGACAGGTTCGTTGAGTGTGGCTATCAAGGTGCCTTTGGTGAACGAGATTGTTCGCTCGAAGATTAAGAATAAGTTGCTCGAGTCGTTTGGAGGTAATGTTGAGTTGTTCATTATCGGAGGTGCTCCGATCAACAAGGAGACAGAGGCGTTCCTAAAGTCTATCCATTTCCCTATTATCGTGGGTTACGGTATGACGGAGTGCGCTCCGCTTATCTCGGTTACGGTGGATCCTACCGAGTTTAAGATCCGTTCGTGCGGTAAGATTTTGCAGGGTATGATGGAGGTTAAGATTGATTCGGAAGACCAGCAGAATATCCCTGGAGAGATCCTTGTCAAAGGCGAGTGTGTAATGCAGGGATACTACAAGAACGAGCGCGATACGAAGGCAGCCTTGGATGCTGACGGATGGTTGCATACGGGTGATATGGGTACTGTTGATGAGGATGGAACAATCTACATCAATGGACGTTGCAAGACTATGATCCTGACCGATACGGGTCAGAATATCTACCCGGAGCAGATCGAAGATAAGCTGAATAACCTGCCGCTTGTTGCCGAGTCGCTTGTGTTGGAGAACAATGGCAAGCTCTATGGTTTGGTGGTGCCTGATTTTGCACTCTGCGAGAAGGAGCATATTGAACGAGCTAAGTTGGAGGAGATTATGAATGAGAACCTCAAAACGCTCAATGATCAGGTTGCGGGCTACGAGCGTTTGGTTCGTATCATCATCTATCCGAACGAGTTCGAAAAGACTCCGAAGAAGAGTATCAAGCGTTACTTGTACGACATATCGAAATTGGTGTAGTTGCCGATTGCTCAAAAAAACAAAACGAGGAGGGGACTGTTAAAAACAGTCCTCTTCTTGTTTATTATGGAAATTATCACTAACTTTGTGGGAAATTGTGGCTATGAAGAAGAGAAAAGGTTTAATAGTGCGTAAACAGGTCATTGGCGAGAATGCGCTCTACTTCTTTATCTGGATATGTGTATTTCTCGTGCCGTTTATGAATGCCGGCTTGATGGCTGAGAAGCTGGAGTGGAACTCAATCGTAATATCGTGGTTGAAGATTATTCCGTTCTATCTGCTCTTTGTCTTCAACAACTTCGCACTCTTTCGCTATCTCTATCGAAAGTATCTCTATTGGCTCTACTACTCTCTTTCGGTGCTCCTTATAGTGGGTATCTTCTCGGCATTGGAGGTCTACGAGCGTTCCGACTTGGCATTTACCATTTCTCTTGCTACGGTAGGCGACTCGGTGAAGGCGGAGCACATCAGCCTCTCGGTATTTCCGTGGTGGGGCAATATGATAGCTGCTGCACTAATGCTTTTGGCGAATAACCTGATCTACACCTTCTATCGCACAATGCAGAACGAGGAGGATGAGGAGCGTCTGCAACGACAGAATGTGCAGGCGGAGATGTACTACCTCAAGCATCAGATCAATCCTCACTTCCTGATGAATATGCTCAACAATATCCACGCCCTGATCGATATCGATACGGAGGCGGCGAAGAGTACCGTCATCCAGCTCTCGGATATGATGCGTTACGTGGTCTACGATACGAGCGGAAATAATATAGCCCTGAAGGATGATTTGAAATTTATAAAGAACTACATAGAACTGATGCGTATTCGCTATACGGACGATGTGCATATCACCTATACCTATCCAAAGCAGCTGATGGGTAGGGTGGATGTGCCGCCACTCATCTTTATTGTCTTTGTCGAGAATGCCTTCAAACACGGTGTGAGCTACACTTCGAAGTCATTCATCGACATCAACATAAAGTACGAAAACGAATGCGTGATCGCCACCTTCGAGAACTCGGTGAATGAGCAGAGTCGCAAGTCGACTCCCGGTATCGGATTGGATAATGTCCGCAAGCGACTCGACCTGATCTACGAGGATAGATACGACTTGAGAGTTGAGGATAAGGGCGAAACATATTGTGTAACACTTAAAATACCTACATTAAATGGTGATAAGATGCATAGCAATTGATGACGAGCCGTTGGCATTGCGCCAAATTTCTGGCTACATATCCAAGATTCCGTTCTTGGAGTTGGTCTCTACCTTCCGTAGTGCTATTGCAGCGCAGGAGTGGCTCAAAAAGAACGAAATAGACCTTATATTTGTCGATATCAATATGCCCGATATGACGGGTGTGGAGTTTGTGCAGACGCTCGATGTTCCGGCAATGGTGATATTCACAACAGCCTATGCAGAGTATGCTATCGAGGGCTTCAAGCTCTCGGCAATCGACTACCTGCTCAAACCATTCGGGTTGCAGGATATTACACGAGCATCGGAGAAGGCTCTCTCGTTGTACGAACTGTTGCAGTTGCAGAAAGAGCAGAAAGCCGACTCCGAGGAGGATGTCAATGCGACTGAAGGCGAGGTGGATGATGGCGTTATCTCGATACACGCAGACCGCAAAACACACATTGTCAAGTTGGCAAGTATCATCTACGTCGAGAGCGCAGGAGAGTATATACGTCTCCACTTGGCAGATGGTACCAAGTTGGTGACGCTCTACAGATTGAAGAATATGGAGAGCTCGCTGCAGTCGTCGCAGTTTATGCGTGTGCACCGCTCTTATATTATCAATATGAGCTACGTTACGGGCTACACCAAGGGACGAGTATTTCTCCAAGGGGATGACTACGTGCCTATTGGCGACAACTACAAGGAGCAGTTTATGAACTATGTGAATAATACCCAACAATAGACCAATATGATTAGAAGAACAGTAACACTATGTGTGGCGTTGGTGGCAATGGTCGTCGTGTCGGCTGAGACCATTACACCTATGCGTAAGGTGCGCGATATGGCTAAGGATGCGAAATGCTTAGTCGTAGAGCAGGATATCCTTATCGAAGGCTATGTGGTAAGCAAGCCTGGTGGAGCAAACAACGATCAGAATGCGCAGATCCACTATGCGTCGTTGAAGAATTATGACCTTTCGACGGTCTATGTCGAGTCGCTTACGGCAGATGTGGGTTTCCGTCTTCGACTCTCGAACAGACCCGCTGTGAAGCAGTTTCCTCGCTATGCGCGTGTTGTGCTCTCGCTCAAAGGGGCAACATTACAATATGCGGAGCCTTGTTCGGTGACGATAGAGGATATTGACGAGAAGAATATCGTGCGTATTGCACAGTGTGCCGAGGCTGATTTGCCACGTAAGGAGAAGTATATTGACGAGTTGTGCGATGACGATATATTTACCTACGTAACTCTCAAGGATTGTGAGATAGTATTCAAGGATGGTTCCTTCTCGAATGTCTACGAGCGTTATGTGCAGATATCTTCGATAAACAAAAAAGTTAAGCCGAATAAGTCGATGGATGGCTGGGCGACGCTCCTTTGCGACAAGAGGGGCTCGACAATCTACGCTATGGTCAATACACTCTGCCGTTGGCGCAGAGATGGTGATGGTGTACCTCAGGGTGCCGGCAATATGCGAGGTATTGTGTCGTATCAGACAAATGAGCGTTATGGTGGTGATGTCTTCGGACGTTACGTCTTGCGCCCTATGGACCGCGAGGATTATGCCATGCCTTACGAGAGAAGTGCTTCGTGCTACAAGAGTATTGCCGAGTGGCATTGGAACAACAACAAAAAGAGTTTCTCAACCGAATATGGCGATTTGAACGTGGTTACAACCGAGCGCATTGTTGCCGACGAGGGAAAGGGTACGTTGCGTATTGTGGCGAGTGGCGAGGCTATTCGTGGACGCGACACCAACAACCCTCGAGTCGATTCAGGCAAGGTCGAGGGTACGATAGGCTTTGGCGGATTTGTTCGCTACGGCGCACTCTCCATCAAGACCGAGGCTCACAATTGGTGGGATTGGAAACGCGATTGTGGCAAGGGTGTTGAGGTACAGTTCTCGACCAAGGGTCTTTCGGGCGAGAGGTTGCTCTTCGGATTTACCTTTGCGGCGGGTGAAATATCGGCAAAGTCATCTTATGGTCATCCTGTATTTTGGAACGTAGAGTACTCGACCAACGGAAAGAGCTGGATTGCAGTTGAGTGCAGCAAGCCGAAGAAGTTACGTTCGTTGCCTTGGCATTGGAGCCAGGATGTACACGGCGTACACTACGACAGTGTATTGGCTGGTGCAGGATACACCGAGCACGTAGTGGTGTTGCCGTCGGGCCTCTTCGGAAAGCCGAAGGTCTTTGTGAGGGTAGTTCCCGTAGCGAAGAATACGGCAACCTTAGGCTACGACTATGCCGAGAACGGAGCCTTGCGTCCGAACTCGATGGAGCAAACCGTTGTGAATTTTGGATCATTTGTGGTACGTTATAACTAACAGGCTTGAGATGAAGAAGATAACAATATTTCTGACGTTTATAGCGGCAACGTTGGTTGCTAAGGCGGGCGGTGACTATCTATCGGCTAAGGCCGACATGTCGCCCGATGTTGCGAAGTATGCAGTCGAGAAAACAACCTACACGCAAATAACAGCGATAGAGAGTACGGCAAAGGGTCGTTTGTGGGCTTCGCTCTTGTGTGGTGGCGACAACGCAGAGGGCTACCTTACGCTCACATATAGCGACTCGCGTGGCAGGACGTGGGAGGCTCCGCAGTTGGTTCTCGATGCTCGTGCCGAGAAGTTGGCTGTGCGCAATGGTGTGTTGTGGGCTTCGCCAAAGGGCGAGATGTGGCTCTTCTACGCCGTTTTCGATGGCTTCTACGATGGTCGTGGCTCGATGTGGGCAATGGTCTGCAAGAACCCCGACGAAGCAAAACCCGTGTGGGAGAGTCCGAAGTATCTCGGTGTAGGCATCCCTACAGGTCGCCCCGAACTGAACGTGAAGGGTGAGTGGCTGCTGCCGACTGCATTGTGGGGTAGGGCGCTACTCGGTTATAGCAAGACCCCTTATATCGCGAATAAGTGGGAGAAGCCGCAGTTCGCATCGCCTTACATCGACAAGTATACCGACCTCGACTCGAAGCGAGGTGCAGGCATTTACGTCTCGTCGGACGAGGGTACTACGTGGAGCGAAAAGCTCGGTGTTGTCAAATGTTCTGCCGAGATGGTGAGTGCACGATATAACAACCCCAAGCTCTTTCGTCACGCCGACGGTTCGGTGCGTATGGTGTTGCGTACTTCGGGTACGGCGTGGACCTTTGTCTCCTCCTCTGCGGATGGTAAGGAGTGGAGCGAGCCCGCACGTTTTGTATCGGCTCCAGACCAGAACTTTGCCCTCAAACGCCTTGCGGATGGCCGCTTGCTGATGGTGCGCAATGGTCGCTTCGATCAGAACCTCTATTGGTATCCCGAGGGTATGTATGCCTATCTGTCGGACGACTGCGGTGCTACGTGGTACGGAGGTTTGCGTTTGGCTACCGATCTGACCACGCTCAACCCTGCGGTTGCCGAGGATAAGGATGGTACGATTTACATCTCGACTCACAATGAGTCAGGTGGCAAGATTGTAAATCGACTCTACACGACATCGGTAGCGGAGATTGATGCTGCGACAGCCGACTACGAGAATACGCCTAAGAACTGTCGCGAGGTGCTTACGGGAGCGAGTGACACTTCTAGTGCTGCAGCCGAGTTGAGAATGCTCACAGCCGAGAAGAGCGATTGGGCTACCGAAACGCTTCGCCTTGCCACCTACAACATCCAATATCCGATTATGGGTTGGCCCGAGAAACGTCTTGAGCCACTCATTGCCTTGATCAAGGATTACAAGTTCGACGTGTTTGGTGCGCAGGAGCCTTTTATGCATCAGATTGAGGATATGATGCGATACCTTGCCGACGAGTACGATTGGATTGGCACCAACGTCACGGGCGACAACACAGACCGTTCGCACCACTTCAACCCTATATTCTATCGTCGTGACCGCCTCGAGTTGCTCGACTTCGACACTGTATGGCTCTCCGATGCGGTGGGACAACCAGGTTATGGCGCGCGTTCGACACGTCTTTTCGTATGGGCTAAGTTCCGCGACAAAAAGACGGGCAAGATATTCTACCACTTCAACGGTCACTACGACCACCGAGGCTACGAGGCTAAGATTGCCGCTTCGTATATCGTTCTCGATATGGTTAAGCGCGTGTCGAAGGGTATGCCGGCATTCGTAACGGCAGACTACAACTCCGACGAAACGAGCCTTCCATATCGCGTGTTGCAGGAGTCGCCACTCTTGAAGAATACGATGTTGGCAACCACGAATACGAAGAATGCCAACTATCGCTCACACACGAACTATCGCTCGGCAAAGACACTGCCTACCGACGGACGTCATATCGACCATATCTTCCATACGCCTAACTCCATACGTATCAAGTATTGGGAGCTGATAATCAAAGATTACGACGGCAAGTATGGTTCGGACCACCTTCCAATTTTCGTGGACTGCATAATCGGAAACTAAGATGAAGCGAGGTTTGTTGGCTCTCTCGCCAATCGTGGTGTTGTTGGCGGTCTATTTGGCTATGTCGTTGGCTTCGGGCGACTTCTACCGCATATCCATCTCGGTTGCATTTGTGGTGGCGGCTGTATATGCCGTAACTGCGCTGAGGGGTATCAGTCGTTCGCTGCACGAGCGTATAGCCGTATTCTCGGAAGGAGCTGCCGATAGGAATATCCTCTATATGATATGGATATTCATCTTGGCAGGTATCTTCGCTGCGACGGCCAAGTCTATGGGGGCGGTGGATGCTACCGTACACTTTACGATGCGTTTTGTGCCGTTGGAGTTTCTCCCTGCAGGTATCTTCATTGCGGCGTGCTTTGTCTCGCTCTCGGTAGGTACGTCGGTGGGCACTATCGTTGCACTGACACCCGTTGTTACAGGCTTGGCGCAACAACTCGGAGCCGATACGGCACAGATGGTGGCTATTGTCGTGGGAGGTGCCTTCTTTGGCGATAACCTCTCGTTTATCTCCGATACAACCATTGCTGCGACGATGACGCAGGGTTGCAAGATGAAGGATAAATTCCGTACTAATCTGCTTATTGTCCTGCCTGCTGCGCTCCTTGCGTTGGCTCTATATCTCTTCCTCGGATTGTCGAATGCGACGGAGGTGGCGGATGCTGTGGCTGCCGAGTGGTACAAGACCATACCGTATCTGCTGGTGCTTGTCTGCGCCATTGCAGGTATGGATGTGTTGCTGGTGCTCGTTTTGGGCATTGTGGCGACGCTGATTATAGGCTTGTCGTGCGGATCATTGCCGGCTGTAGCCTTCTGCGAGGAGGCTGGTAAGGGTGTGCTCTCGATGGGTGAACTTATCATCATTACACTGATGGCAGGCGGCTTGATGAATATGGTGAAGCAGAGTGGCGGTTTCGACTTCATCACTCGTGCCATAACCAACCGTATTTCGGGTAAGCGAGGTGCCGAGTCGGCAATCGCAGGTTTGACCATACTGACCGATATATGTACGGCAAACAATACGATAGCCATAATTACGGTAGGTCCTATTGCGCGCGACCTTTCGCAACGATATGGTGTATCGCCACGCAAGAGTGCCAGCATTATGGATACGGCATCGTGCTTTGCTCAGGGACTTTTGCCCTATGGCGCACAGCTGCTTATGGCGAGTGGTTTGGCGCACGTTTCGCCTATCGAGATTATTCCGCACCTCTACTATCCGATGGCGATAGGTGTGATGCTGGTGTTGTCGATTATTTTTCAGTTTCCACGAATTAACAGATAGATATATTGTAATGAATAGGATTTCTACATTTGTATTGATGGCGACTGCGCTGCTCGTTATGGCGTGTGAGCCAAGGTATATTCTGCCAGGTGAGGAGGATGATTTCGGTGGCAGCACCGAGCAGCCAACCCCCGACCAACCAGACCAGCCCGATCAGCCCGACCAACCCGTACAGGTTACGGCTACTCTGACCTACTCGGAGTGTGCGAGCATCCTCGAGAAGTCGTATGGCAAGCCAAAGAGCTACACCAACAGCTATGGCACGTGGACTATATGCGTCTACGACAACTCGGATGCGATGCAGATAAACTCGGGCAAGGTGGCATATATCGGAACTCCGACCTTCGAGGGCGATATCACGAAGATCACTCTCACATTCTCGGAGAGCTACTCCGGTGATATTTACCTCTGCTCGGCTGCGGGTAATACTTCGCCTTCGGGGCAGTTCGAGTCTTTCAGTTGCGGTGGCAAGGCACAGGAGTATACACTCACGTCGAAGGGGCACAAGAAGCTCTATATCCGCTCGTCGAAGTGTGCGCGAATTACGAGCATAACCGTCGTGGCAGGTGGCAATGGCAGCAGTAGTGGAGGCGGTACAACGCCCGATCCGACACCTGATCCAACGCCCGATCCAACACCCGACCCAACGCCAAATCCTTCGACTGCGAAGTACGATTGGGCGGAACTTCCCGTGATTGTGGATGCCGACAATGATGGTCGAATCGACAGCGACAAAACGCTCTACTACGCACATCATCTTTGCGCCGGTAGCGAGAAGAATGCACAGCGAAACGGCTCGGCACGCAACTATACGGTATGTTACAGCAGTAAGCATCATTGCCCATTGTGGGTAGCAGCACCGCGTCATCGCTCCTACGAGAGTGGAGCATCGCGTACGGATGCCTACGGCACAGACCCTAAAATCCCAAGCTCCATTCAGTACAATAGCAAGAGTACGGGTGGTGGTTGCAACAAGGGACATATGCTCGGCTCGGCTGAGCGTCTCAGCTCGACGGCTACCAACAAGCAGGTGTTCTACTACACCAATATAGCTCCGCAGTACTCCGATACCTTCAATACGGGAGGTGGAGCGTGGAATAACCTCGAGGATCACGTAGACGGACTCGTATGCAGCGATACGCTCTATGTGGTCATTGGTTGCTACTTCGAGAGCTTCTCGCGCAATGGAGCCTCGGCATCGCCCAAGACAATCTCGTTCGGAGGTCGTAGCGATGTATCGTGCCCTACGATGTTCTACTACGCGCTTCTGCGCACCAAGAAGGGGTCGTCGGGTAAGCGCGTGCAGGATTGCACAGCCTCCGAGTTGCAGTGTGCAGCCTTCACCATCTGCCACAAGATGGCAAAGGGTCACAAGCCTCAGGCTGCCGATATGATGTCGATTTCGGAGTTGGAGAAGCTGACGGGTGTAACCTACTTCCCGAATGTGCCGAACGCGCCTAAAACGACCTATAACGCTTCGGATTGGTTGTAACGATGAAACGTTCCATTGTCTATGTGTTGTCGGTTGCGGTGCTTGCACTTGCGGCTTGTTCGCAGCCAAAAGTCGAGCGCGGAGATGCTCCCGTGAGAAACGGATGGTCGAATGTAGAGATGCCGCCTCTCTATGGCGATGTGGTGGAGGTCGAAGCAGCCTACTACAGCAGTGATACTCTCAACTATGATCGTCGCTGTGTCTACCATTTTAACCTCCTCGGAGATGTCGATGTCGTCGCGGTCTATTTTGCAGGCGATACCGAGCCGACGTTATACAAATCCTACAGCTATGACGACCAAGCTGTAGCTACGGAGATGGTTGCGGGCGATATGCCGTACGATAAAAGACCCGAGTGGCGGACAACCTACACCTACAACGAACAGGGATTGCTCATCGAAGAGGTGGAGTTCTATATGACCGAGAATATACTGAGTACGAGGTTTTTGTACAAGTACGACAGCCAAGGGCGCAAACTTCACGATTTGAGATACGATGGTGGCGATGTGCTGATGTGGGAGTGCCTATATAAGTATGACAGCGAGGGTAGGCTACTCTTCGAGTCGCGTCGCAACTACGAGGATGCCGCCAATATGGGTGATACGCGCTACAACTACGATGCGCAGGGTATGTTAGTCGCTAAGGAGGACTTCCAGCCCGACTACGAGAAGGAGACCAAGCAGATTACAACCTACCGTTACGACGAGCTGGGACACTTGGTCGAGGCGGTTACAAAGTCGGATGATGTGGTGGAATATACCACATCGTTCAGCTACGATAGGCAGGGCAATGTGGTCGAGGAAGTGGCTCGCATCCCCGACGAACAAGAACTGCTACAAGTTGTCAAGTACAAGATAACCTACCGCAAGTAGTCGCGCCTAAGCAATAAGAAAACCGAGCACTCCGTTTCTGCGGAAATGCTCGGTTCTTTGTTTTTGGAGGGGCTGATGTTACTTCTTCACCTCAGCCTTTACAACCTTCACCTTGATACTCTCGAAAGCCTTTGTGAGGGTCTCAATAGAGTTCTTCGCAGCATCGAACTTCACGGTTACGGTCTTGGTTGGAACATCCACCTGAACATCCTTGATGCCACGCTCGTAAGGGATGGTGTTGAGCACCTTCTGCGAGCAGTGTGGGCAGTCGATGTCGGTTGTGAATACTACGGTCACGATCTCCTTTACAGCCTTCTGCTTTGGGGCTGCTGTAGCTACACCTGCAACCACTGCAAGCATAGCCAAAATCATCATAATCTTTTTCATATTGTTTTGTTTTTTTTTGGTTGTTGTTTTTCTTGTTTTGGGAACTCCGATGCTTGTCACGGCGCAACATTGCTGGGGGTTACTGGGGGG
>JAZNHC010000028.1:0-24870 GCA_045576755.1 Alistipes sp. | reverse complement strand
CAAGAGCCTCGGCTATCTCGATACCACTACCCACAACCACCACATCTATATCGGTACAAGGGCGACGGAGATAGTAGTCGCGGACATATCCGCCCACAACATACGCCTCCACACCTCGCTCATCTACAAGGCGCGAAATTCGCTCGAATATTGGCAGTTGCAATGGGTTAGTCATAATTTTAGGGCTTTTAGCTATTGACCATTGATCATCAGACAGCGGCGATAGAGTTGCACCGTATTTTCCAATCCGTAGTAGAGTGCATCGCTGATAAGGGCGTGGCCTATCGACACCTCGTCGCACCAAGGTATCTGCTCGGCAAAATATTGCAAATTTTCGAGCGAAAGGTCGTGTCCGGCATTCAATCCAAGACCGCACTTGCGAGCCTCCTCGGCAGCTGCAACGTATGGGGCTATAGCAACTTCCCTATCTGCTTTATAGTTAGCGGCATACGCCTCGGTATAGAGCTCTACTCTATCGGCTCCGCAGGCAGCTGCTCCGGCAACCATTTCAGGCTTCGGATCGACAAAAATCGAGACTCTGATTCCCTTCTCGTGAAAACGCGCAGTTATATCGGTCAAAAACTCCCTGTTGGCGATGGTATCCCAACCGGCATTGGAAGTTATGGCATCCACCGCATCGGGCACGAGTGTAACCTGTGCCGGCACAACCTCCAAAACCAAATCTACGAAAGAGCCTATGGGATTGCCCTCGATATTGAGTTCTGTCTTGATAACACGCTTCAAGTCACGAACATCCGAATAACGGATGTGGCGTGCATCGGGACGTGGATGTACGGTGATACCTTCACCTCCAAAACGCTCGATTGCAAGGGCCGCCTTAACGACATCGGGGGTATTTCCGCCACGCGAATTGCGAATTACGGCAATCTTATTTACATTTACACTCAACTTTGTCATAAAAATCGCTATATTTGCAGTTGGATTTTGCACACTTCGCGCCAAAATCGTTGTAAAGTTAATGAATTTCGCCGAAACACAAGATGAAAATTATACTTTTTTCGCGTAAAGGTATCACTCCGCGCACCGAAGATATCGAGCAAATATTCGGAGCCATAGAGCATTACGGCTTTGACTACGCCATAAACAGAGCATTTGCCGAGAATATCGAAAAGCTGACTTCACGTACTATTCCTGCACAATTTGTCTACGAGGGTGAGTTGGGTGAACAACCTGCCGACTCGGTGATGGTATGCTATGGCGGCGACGGCACTCTGCTCGAGGGCGTACACCGTTTGAACGGAGCAGATATTCCGGTGGTCGGCATCAATGGCGGACACCTCGGATTTCTGGCTCTCGCGCCACGCGAAAATTTCGGCATCGTATTCGAAGAGATCGCTTCGAACAACCTCCACTTAGAGGTGCGCGACATGCTCTGTATCGAGGGTGTTTCGGAGAACAAATTATACGCCCTGAACGAGGTGGCAGTACAGCGTCTTGGAGCCTCGATGATTTCGATTGAGGCAGCGATTAACGGCAACAAGGTTTCGACCTATAATGGCGATGGCGTAATCATCTCTACACCAACAGGTTCGACAGCCTATTCATTGAGTGCAGGAGGTCCGATAGTAGCCCCTGCGAGCCACACTTTTCTGCTCACTCCGCTGGCTCCGCACAACCTTACGATGCGACCTATCGTAATGCCCGATAGCAGCCATGTTTCGTTGCACATCAACACCCGAGGAAATGATGCCTCGATTTCGATAGACAATCGCACTTTCAGAATAGCCGATAACGCCGTTTTGACCATCAAAAAAGCAAAAAGATACATCCGCCTTGCCGTACCGCACAATATATCTTTCTTCGATTCGTTACGAAATAAGATGATGTGGGGAGTGGACATAAGGTAGACTGTCAGCCATCGGCCATCAACCGTTGGCTTTTGCTATTTTCTATTAAAAATAGAAGTTTTCCGCGCTACGCTTTCCGTTTTACGTTTTTAATTTGTATATTTGCGCTCTATAATGGGTAATGCATCGAACATACCGGCTCATATAGCCATCATAATGGATGGCAATGGTCGCTGGGCGGAGGCTCAGGGCAAGGAGCGTTACGAGGGACACATCGAAGGTGTTGCCTCGGTAAAGGCTTGTATCAAAGCGGCTCGCAAGCACGGTGTTCGCTACCTCACGCTCTACGCATTCTCAACCGAGAATTGGGGCCGTCCGCAGGCTGAGGTCGATGCCCTGATGCAGCTCTTTTGCAAGAGCGTAACCAAGGAGACCCCCGAACTGATCGAGCAAGGGGTGAGAGTGCAGTTTATAGGTCGCCGTGACCGCTTCTCGGAGGAGGTGCGCGAGCGGTTGCAACATATTGAGGAGAGTACAAAAGAGGGTGACAAGCTAACTCTTGTTTTGGCATTCGACTACTCGTCGCGCGACGAGATGGTACGAGCAATGCAACAAGTGGCAGCAAAGGTGCAACGTGGCGAATTGAAGGCGGAAGATATTAACGATAAGGTCATATCTTCGCACCTCGATACAGCCGATATGCCAGATCCCGACCTTGTAATCCGCACCAGCGGAGAGTGCCGACTGAGTAACTTCATGTTGTGGCAATCTTCGTATGCCGAGATGTACTTTCCACAGACTATGTGGCCCGATTTCCGCGAAGAGGCTTTTGCCGAGGCGTTGGATGTCTACTCGCAGCGAGAGCGTCGCTACGGTGTTTTATAATTTTTTTTGAATAGGAGAGAATGACTTTATTGATCAAAATATTATCTCTGCTGACAATGGCATTGTTCGCCACTCAGGTCTCGGCGCAGTCGCGTCGCGAGCGTGGTGGCGAGGCTCCCGTTTTGGAGGCAGATACCACTGCAACCGAATTTAGAATACCTGCAGACGCTAAATTCCTCGACGAGAATGACGACAAGATGTACCACATTCGTCGAGTGAATATCCACGGTGTCAAACATATCAACCACGACATCATTCGTTCATCGTCGGGTCTTGTTCCGGGCGACTCTATATACCTCTCGGGTTCGTTTATCCAGAACGCGATGATGCGTCTTTGGTCGCAGCGTTACTTCGATGACATTCAGATTGGTGCTACCATCGAGGGTGACAGCGTCGATTTGGAGGTTATGTTGCGCGAAAGACCACGTGTTATGAATTGGGCAGTGTCGGGTGTACCCAAGGGTAAGGCGAAAGATTTGATCGACGAGGTGCTGAAACTCAAGCGCGGCCACGAGCTCTCCGACCACATCATAGATAGAAACATCAAGCTCATCAAGGAGCACTTCGGCGAGAAGGGTTTTCTCGATTGCGAGGTTGATTATACGGTTGAGCCCGACTCTGTTGTTAAACAGGCGGTGAATGTCACCTTCAACGTAAAGAAAAACCAACGAATCCGCATTGGCGAGATCACCTTCTCGGGCAACAACAACTTCGAGTCGAAGCGATTGGCTCGCACCTTCAAGAAGACGCACAAGGTAAGTGCCTACTTCTGGCAGAAGACCAAGTTCAACGAGGAGGAGTTCGAGGAGGACAAGGAGCTCCTGCTCGACTTCTACAACTCGAAGGGTTACCGCAATGCAAATATCATCTCGGATTCGATATACCGAATTAACGAGAAACGAATAGGCATACACATCAACCTCTCCGAGGGCAACAAGTACTACATCCGCAACGTAAATTGGGTGGGCAACTCGAAGTATGACACCGAGATGTTGCAACGAATGCTCGCTGTAAAGAGAGGCGATGTCTACGACAAGAAGTCTATCCACAAGCGTTTGGGTGTTGGCAAGGAGCAAAATCCTGACGATATGTCGGTATCGTCGCTCTACCAGAACGATGGATATCTGATGTCGCAAATCGAACCATCCGAGATTGTTGTCGGGGCCGATTCACTCGACCTCGAGATCAAGATATTTGAGGGTAATCAATTTACCATCAACAACGTCGGCATCACGGGTAACAACCGCGTGAACGACGAGGTTATACGCCGTGAGCTCTACACCCGTCCGGGCGAGTTGTACAACCGTGCTCTCATTATGCAGAGTATCCGTACTTTGGCGGGTATGCAGCATTTCAACGAGGAGGCTCTTGTACCGGATATCAAGCCTGTGTCGAACGACTTGGTAGATATAAATTGGCCTCTCGAGGAGAAGGCATCCGACCAATTCAATGTCGCAGCAGGTTGGGGCTCGGGAACATTTGTCGGTTCGGTAGGTATCACGCTGAACAACCTCTCCATCCGCAACTTCTTCAAGAAGGGGGCATGGAAGCCATATCCAATGGGACAAAATCAGCGTCTTTCGATCTCGGGACAGACCAACGGAACATACTACAAGGCTATCGCTCTCTCGTTCCAGGATCCTTGGCTCGGAGGTCGCAAGCCAAATTCGTTCACAATTTCGGGACACCTCTCCGAGCAGAATAATGCCTACTACATCTGGCAATCGGCAACGTCCTACTTCCGCTCGTATGGTCTTTCGATTGGTTTTGGAAAGCGTCTGTCGTGGCCTGACCCATACTTCACCTTCTACGGTGAGTTGGCATACCAGCACTACGGCTTGAAGAACTACTCATCGTTCGTGATGTCGAATGGTAAGGCTAATATGCTCTCGTTGCGATTGGTGTTGGCACGTAACTCCACTGACCAGCCTATCTACCCTCGTCGAGGCTCGGACATATCGCTCTCGGTGCAGGTTACACCTCCATTCTCGGCAATGGACGGCAAGGACTACTCGAACCCTGCGATGACAGACCAGGAGCGTTACCGCTGGAGCGAGTTCCACAAGTGGCAGTTCAAGGCTCAGTGGTTCCAGGCTCTCACACCAAACAACAACCTCGTGCTGATGGCTAAGGCAGAGATGGGATTCCTCGGACACTACAACAAGAACAAGATATCGCCATTCGAGCGCTTCCAGGTCGGAGGTGACGGTATGTCGGGTTATACAATGTATGGTGTGGATATCATATCGTTACGTGGTTATGAAGATGGTATGTTGGACCCTGTGGGCAGCAACTACTCCATAGCCTACAACAAGTATACGGTAGAGTTACGTTATCCTGTAATTCTTAAGCCATCGTCACAGATATATGTGCTTGGTTTCTTGGAGGCGGGTAACGGATTCAAATCGTGGAAGGACTTTGCCCCTTGGAAGGTAAAGCGTTCTGCCGGATTTGGTGTCAGACTCTATCTCCCGATTGTAGGTATGCTCGGTATCGATTGGGGTTGGGGATTTGATCCACCTGCCGGTTCGACCAAGCGCAGCGGTAGCCAATTCCACTTTGTTATTGGCCAGAGCTTCTAACAACGATTGGCAATATATTTGGAATGTATATGTTTAACCTAATAAACAAAGTCAGTATGAAACGAACTCTTTTAACCTTAGTCTTCGCTTTGGCAACCTTGGGTATCGCCTCGGCACAAAAGTTCTGCATCGTCGATAGTGAGAAGGTATTTAAATCGCTCACCGAGTACAACCAGGCTATGACAACCCTCGATGAGTTGGGTAAATCGTACCAGGCAGAGATTGATAAAAGATTTCAGAGTGTAGAGACTCTCTACAACAACTATATGCAGCAGAGAGCTTCGCTTTCGGCTTCGTCACGTTCGAGCATCGAGCAGCAGATTTTGCAGAAAGAGGAGGAGGCTCAAAAGTACCAGGAGCAGGTATTTGGCGACGATGGTATTTTGATGAAGAAGCGCATCGAGCTTATCCAGCCTATTCAGAACAAGGTATTTAGAGCTATCGAGCTTTTTGCCAAGGCGTACGGTTTCGACCTCGTTCTCGACAAGGCATCGAATGCTTCAATTCTCTACTCGAGTACAGCGGTGGATTGCACCGAACAGATTATTGCAACACTTAAATAATTGATTTAATAACATGAAAAAGTATTTAGCATTAACACTTTTGGCAGTAGCCTTACTTGGAGTAAACTCCGCATCTGCCCAGAAGCACCTCTTTGCGCGTATCAATGTTCAGGAGGTCGTAATGGCTATGCCTGAATTCGAGGAGGCACAGAAAAACCTCGAACTCTTCGGCAGAGATTTGCAGGAGCAGATGGAGCAGATCCAGGTGGAGTTCAACAACAAGTTGGCCGATTTCCAGAAGAACCAGAACACAATGGCAGCATCGGTAAAGCAGATGCGTCAGCAGGAGTTGGAGCAGTTGCAGCAGCGTTTTGCCGAGTTCCAGCAGATCGCTCAGCAGGACTTCCAGAAGAAGCAGGAGGAGTTACTACAGCCTGTTCAGAAGAAGGCTCAGGAGGCTATCAACAAGGTAGCTAAGGCGAACAACTATATCGTAGTGTTCGACATCTCGGTTCCAAACCTCGCCTACATCGACGAGAATCAGACCATAGATATCGCTCCAGCCGTAAAGAAGGAGTTGGGTATTGCAGAGCAGCCAAGCGGAAAGAAATAATCTCTCCCCGATACCTATTTATATATAGGCGAACTTGAGAAAAGTTCGCCTATATTTTTTTCGAAAAAAAATTCCCGTTTGACACGGACTGTCAAAACACCGAGATACCTTTGTTGCTGAGTTTAACTCATCTAACATTTTAATACTATGAAAACGATTAAGACAACGAAAGGTGTGTCGGTTGAGAGGGTAACACCACCGGCACTGCTCGGCTTCACAAAGTGTGCAGGCAAGAGCGAGAGAGTGGAGAGTGAGTCGTTCACTCTCGAATTCGACAAAGAGAAGAAGAACAGATGGCGCACCGAGCTATTTGTAAGGTATGCCCGTCACCTTCTCGAGAAGAGCGACAAGATCTACGCAGACGAGAGGCTATTTTACAGCGAAGTGCCTCTGCCAATCAGCTGCTGGTCGAAAAACGGCTCTCTGTATGAGGGACAACGCGTAACACCGACGCTTGGTCATATCATCTATTGGTGGCAGAATTACAGATGTTCGCAGGTGGAGGACAAGGATGGTAGACACCATTTCATCTATGGTTTCGCGTTTTCTCCGATGCGCAAGTTTTGCCAATCGGAAAGAGAGGATGTCGATAAAGTTCTCTATGTAGGTGACGACGATCACGGTCATAGGGTTGCCGTGGACAGGTCGCTTTTCGAGATAGGAACATCGCTAAATGAGGTGTGCAGTCGATATGGCAACCACCCGCCTACCCGCAGTTGCTTCGAGTTGGAGGATGCAATAGCGTTGCTGCTCGGTGAGGAGATCTACCACCGATTAGAATAAGTGCAAAAGAGGGTGTCCAAACCTATTGGACACCCTCATTATGTATGAAGTTTGTATAACACTACTTTGTCGAGCCCTTGATATACGGAGCATATACCGACCAGTGTTCAGCGCTCTTATAAGCCTCGACAGATGCTGCAGGAACAACCATCTTACACTCGATAGGCTTGTATCCTCCTCGGTAGTCCTTGTATGTGAAGAAGATCGAAGAGCCCGCCTGAGGCGGTGTTGTAGCCTTGCAATTGATACTCTTCAGTCCATTGCAGTAGGAGAAGGCACGCGCGCCAATCGAAGTAACACCGCTACCGATTACCACACTCTCCAGACTGCTACAGTAGAAGAATGCACCACGACCTATTTTGGTAACACTGTCAGGAATCACCAAATTAGGAATTGAACTGCAGTAGTAGAAGGTGTTCTCGCCAATGTACTCAACACCCTCCGGGATAACTACATCGCTCAATTTGTTGCAGCAGAAGAATGCCGAATTTCCAATCGACTTCACGCTCTCAGGGATTACAATCGAGGTAAGCGAAGTGCAATACTCAAACGCCTTAGGAACAATTGATGTGATAGGCTTTCCGAACAACATTACGCCCTTGCCATTCTCGTAGGTATTGAGCAGCATATGAGCAACAAGGCTCTCATCTGCCATATTTATTGTCGCACCATCGGTTGTGGTATACTCGATTTTGTGGGTAGACGGTGTCTTTACAACCAAATCCACAATCGAGCGCTTGTACTCGTTACCCCACTCGCTCGAGAGGTAAGCACCAAATGCCGAATCGGGGATAGTGATGCGCAACGACTGTCCCACTCCACCATATACAGGCAACGCATTCTCGGTCATTACCGGAGGAACAGCACATCTGAACGTAACCTCGAACAATTTATCGCAACCCTCGAATGCCTTGTCGCCAATAGTGGTTGTTGCCGCAGGAATAACAACACTCACAAACATCGAGCAGTTCTTGAACGACTTCTCACCGATGTATGTCACACCATCAGGCATCGAGATATCCATAAGCGAAGTACAGCCACTGAATGCAGCATCGCCAATCGATGTAATACTATCCGCAAGAGTAACACTCGATAACGCCACACAATTCTCGAATGCGTGCGCGCCAATCGATGTTACACCCTCGCCAATAATGACGCTCTTCAGGTCGTGACCGGCAAATATCGCATCAGGTATTGCACAATTTACTGTAAGTTCGCCTGCAAAATTACCAAATGCCTTCGCACCAAGGTGAGCCACGCTCTTCGGAATAACCACACTCGCCAACATCGAACGTCCGGCAAAGGCGTGCTCGCCAATCGAGGTTACGGTCTCGGCAATTGTAAGGCTCGACAATGCGCTACAGTTCTCGAATGCTCTATCACCAATTGTTGTTACGCCATCGCCTATAATGATTTTCGAAAATCTCACACCTGCAAATAGATCGTCCGGAACATTGCAATTGAATGTTATAGCACCCGAGTAGTCACCGAAGATATTCTCGCCAAACGATGTAACGCTCTTTGGTATAACCACATCTGCGAGCGATGCACAGCCATTGAATGCCGCAGCACCTATTGCTGTGACGCTCTCCGGAATTACTACCTCCTTCAACGATGCACAATTTTCGAAAGCTCGAGCAGCAATCGAAGTCACACCCTCACTAAGAACAACCTTCGCAAACTTGGCTCCTATGAAATTAGCCTCGGCAACATTGTTATTCAAGAGCAGTGTTCCACTGCAATCGTCAAAGGCATTTGCACCAATCTTGGTAACACTCTTTGGCAACTCCACATCTGCAAGCGACGTGCAACCGATGAAGGCCTGGTCGCCAACAGAGATTACATTAGATGGAATTGTTATCGACGACAACGATCTACATCCCTTAAATGCAGCTGCGCCAATCTGCTTGATACCGTTTGGAAGTACCACATCGTTAATCAACGGACAGTTCGCAAACACTCGTTCGTTAATTACCGTCACACCTTCAGGTATCGAAACACTAACCAACGATGCGCAGTTCTCGAACGCAGAGGCACCGATAGAGGTTACCTTGCTTGGAAGAACAACACTCTTCAGGGTATTGAAGCCTTTGAATGTCTCGACATCGACCATTGTCACGATGTTTTCGAAGATCATTATGCCGTCGTTACCGCAGAATACATCCGTGTGACCAACTCCTAAACCAAAGGCATTAGGCGATAACTTCTTTGCGATGTCGTGGTTGTCGGTTAGGGAGTAGAGCACCACATTGTCGGGCAATTCCACCTCGTTACCGTTCATTGTTACGAATTTCCAACTATCGCCATACAAGGCATAGATGCCATTCAAAACAGAACGCACATCCTTGTACTTCAGCTCCGAGATCGCCATTCCGGCAGCATTTGCCAAGCCGCGATTTTCGCCGAGCTTAAGCATATATACACCCTCGCCCAAGAGCTTTATCTCGTCATATTTTACCTCTACGACCTCGCGACCATTCGCATCCAAAACGCCCGATTTGCCGTCAATCACCACCTTGAAGCGGTTGCTTGCAAGAGGCTCTATCTGATCATACTTGATACTTCCGAGTTCTGCTCCGTTTGTCAGACTCACAAGTCCCCACTTGTTGTCACTCTTAACCAAGGCATTGAAGTAGTTATTCTTGACAAAGAGAATCTGGTCGTACTTTATCGGAGTAATCTCGAAGATCTTGTTTACGATACCGTACTTACCACCGAGCTTAACGCTTCCGTATGTAAGGTGGGTATCCTCGACACTTGTGTACTTAGGCTCAACCTGGAATTTACCCTTGAGGTCAATCACACCCCAAGCACCCTTGTGGCATGCGAAGGCATATTTGTCGCTAAACTCCTTGACCTTCTCGAATCGAGCCTTGATGACCACCTCACCGGCAGCATCTTTGTAGCCCCATTTTCCGTTCTTGTGTTGGAATGGCTGAGGTGTCTGCGCAAACACAAACATAGGCACCAAGACAGCCAAAAGTACCAAAAATTTCTTCATAATATTGAGTTTTTAGTATTGATATTCGAAATATCTATCTCCGCCCACACCTTCGGGACAGCCCACTCTTAGGGCGTTATATCGCACAAAAGTAACAAAAAAAATATATTTCCGCAACACCCTGAAACATTTACATCAAAAACTTGTAGTTTTTACGGTAACATTCCCATCTCGACACCTCCGCCCGCACAGAATGGCTCTCGTCGCAGAAAATAAAATTGAAGATAATTTGAAAGTTTTGAAAAGTTTTACTGCATCTACTTTCAAATTTCACTTTTTATTTGTATCTTTGCGCCAATAGGAATAGTGAACTTAATAAAGAATGCCGAAGTTGTATGGTGAAAACGCCCCAGCGAGAAAGCCTGAATGGTTAAAAATCAGACTCCACAAGAGCGATGCTTTTGCGGAGGTTGCTCGCATAGTGCGTGAACACTCTCTCCATACGATTTGCAGCAGCGGACGATGCCCAAACAAGGCAGAATGTTGGAGTAAACGAACTGCCACATTTATGATTTTGGGCGATGTATGTACCCGAGGTTGTCGTTTTTGCGCAACCAAAACAGGCAAACCGTTGCCTCCAAATCCGGTAGAGCCACAGAGGGTGGCAGAGAGTGTAAACCTTATGGGACTTCGTCATGTTGTGGTAACATCCGTTACACGCGACGACTTGGTTGATGGTGGTGCTGCACATTGGGCACAGACCGTAGAAGCAATCAAAGCGAAAAATCCAAACGCAACAATTGAGCTCCTTATTCCTGATCTCGATGCAGTACCTGCCTCGTTGGAGGTGGTGATGGCATCGAAGCCCGACATTATCGGGCACAACATCGAGACCGTGGAGCGTCTTACACCCCTTGTTCGCGCCAAAGCGACATATCGTACATCGCTGGCGGCATTGCGCTATATGAGCGAGCACGGAGTGACGACAAAAAGCGGATTGATGGTAGGACTTGGCGAGAGCGAAGAGGAGGTTTTACAGACCCTGCGCGACTTGCGAGATGCAGGCGTAAAGATTGTAACCCTCGGACAGTATCTTCGACCTTCGGAGGAGCAGGTTCCCGTTGCGGAGTATATCACCCCCGAAACATTCGAACGATACCGACAGCTTGCTCTCGAAATGGGCTTCGACTACTGTGCAAGCGGACCGTTGGTGCGTTCCTCTTACCTTGCCGACGAGGCTCTCTCCTCCATTAAGGCGGCACGATAGGTGCCTCTGCCCACATCTCGATTTACATAGATTGTCCGAATTCCAAATTCTGCATTTTGAATTTTGAATTCTGAATTTTGATATTGTATGCGCGTTGAATGCAAATGGGTGGGGCGTATGCCTTACAAAGAGTGCTGGGACTATCAGCAGAGTCTCTTCAACGACCTGCTTGCAAAGCAGGGAGATGGTAGCGATGTTGTCGGCACGATCATCTTCGTTGAGCATCCCGCGGTATACACACTTGGCAAGAGCGGCAAGATGAGCAATATGCTTATCGACGAGGCTCGACTGAAGACTCTCGGTGCAGATTTTTACCATATTGACCGAGGGGGCGACATTACTTTCCACGGCGAGGGACAGGTGGTATGCTACCCCATTCTCGACCTCGGAAAGTTGGGCATAGGTCTGCGTCGCTACATTGAAATTTTGGAACAAAGCATTATCGAAACCGTTGCCGAGTTTGGCATTGAAGGTCGAAGATTGGAGGGTGCAACAGGCGTATGGCTATGCGACGAGGTGGAAAATCCGACAGGTGAGAGGTTGCAACGCAATTGGCGAAAAATTTGCGCTATAGGCGTCAAGGCATCGCATTTTGTAACGATGCACGGTTTGGCGCTCAACGCCTCAACCGACCTCAAGTGGTTTACGATGATCAATCCGTGCGGCTTCGTCGATAAGGGTGTCACCTCCATCACGAAGGAGTGCGGTCACGAGGTCTTGTTCGACGAGGCGAGCCGCGTGTTGTGCGAAAAATTGCTGGCTAACTTTGGGCTCGAAAGGCAATAAAACCGAAGTGCGGCGAGTTGTTTTTGTAGTAGTTATGATTATAAAATTAGAAAATAAATATATAAAAATTAACGAGTATGCCTATTCAGAAAAGGTGGGTAGTCAAACCACAGGGCAGCTCACTGACGGTAGATCACATTGCTACCTCGTTGAGAATCCCTACGGTATTGGCAAACCTATTAGTACAAAGAGGCATAGACACAGTAGACAAAGCGAAGAAATTTTTCAATCCTCGCCTCGAAGATTTGCACAACCCATACCTGATGAAGGATATGGAACGCGCAGTGGCACGAATGGAGGAGGCGGTTGCCAAGAACCAGAAGATTATGGTCTACGGCGACTACGATGTAGATGGCACAACAGCCGTTGCGCTCGTATATAAATTTCTGCGCCACATCGGGCATAACAACCTGATGTTCTACATCCCTGACCGTTATACCGAAGGTTACGGTATTTCGAAGAGGGGTATCGACATTGCCGCAAAGAAGGGTGTGAAGCTTATTATCGCACTCGACTGCGGTATTAAGGCTGTCGAGAAGGTGGACTATGCAACACAGAAAGGGGTAGATTTTATTATCTGCGACCATCATCTTCCGGCTGAGGAGATTCCTCGTGCCGTAGCAGTTCTCGATCCGAAGCGCAACGATTGCAACTATCCGTTCGATGAGTTGTCGGGTTGCGGTGTCGGCTTTAAGTTGGTGCAAGCCTACGCACAAAAACACAACATTCCGTTCAGCGAAATTGAGCAATTCCTCGACCTCTTGGTCGTAAGTATTGCATCGGACATAGTGGCTCTGACCGATGAAAATCGCATCTTGGCGCACTATGGACTCAAGCGTTTGAACGTGCAGCCATCCGAAGGACTATCCTCGATTATCCGCATCTGCGGTTTGGAGGAGCACAACATAACCATCGACGACATTGTCTTCAAGATTGGTCCTCGCATCAATGCGGCAGGTCGTATGCGCATGGATGAATATCCCGAGGATTCGGTACCGTCGGGCGGCTATGCTGCCGTGAAGTTGCTCGTAGAGGGTGATGAGGAGGCGGCTCGCGAGTTGGGCGAAGGCATTGACAACTACAATCAGGACCGCAAAAAAGAGGATCGATCCGTAACACTCGAGGCTCACGAACTTGTCGAGAATAACGCCCAATTGAAAGCTCAAAAGAGTATCGTCATCTACAATCCAAAGTGGATGAAGGGTATCGTCGGTATCGTGGCATCACGCCTTATCGAGACATATTATCGCCCAACGGTGGTACTCACACAGAGCAACGGCTTCGTGACCGGTTCGGCTCGCTCGATTCCGGGATTTGACCTCTACCAAGCCGTAGAGTCTTGCTCGGATCTGTTGGAGAACTTCGGTGGACACATGTACGCAGCGGGACTGACTATGCGTCCCGAGAATGTCGAGGAATTCAAGCGTCGCTTCAACAAATATGTCGAGGAGAATATCGACCCAAAGAGCCTTATTCCGCAGGTCGAGGTGGACAGTATGCTCGCATTTGCCGACATCACACCTAACTTCTTCCGCGAGCTCAACCGCTTCCAGCCATTCGGCCCGGGCAACAATCTTCCGGTCTTTGCATCGGAGAGATGTTCGAACAATGGCGACGCAAAGTTGGTCGGAGCCGATGCCGAACACCTTCGTATGGACTTGACGCAATCCTCCGCACCTTCGATGCGTATGCAGACCATAGCTTTCCAGCAACCTACACACTTTGAGTGGGTTCGTGCAGGTCGCCCTATCGACATCTGCTACCAGATTATCGAAAACAACTACCGCGGCAAAGCATCGTTGCAGTTGCGAATTAAGGATATCAAGCGTTGCAACTAATCCCCTTACGCAGGGGGGGTATAAAAGTAAGGGTGTCCAAAATTTTGGACACCCTTACTTTGTAAGAATTTGTACAACAAGAGCTATTTTGAAGCTGCTCGCAGACTGGAGAAGCACAGTTCACTTGGCGTAAATGAGCATTTTTCAGGCAAGGCAGATACCGAAAGAGCCATGTTAGACAGATTCTTCTTATATAAGGTAACGCGCATTAAACGACACCCTGCTCAAGCATAGCCTGCGCCACCTTGAGGAAGCCGGCGATATTGGCACCCTTGACATAGTTGGTATAGTCGCCTTCGGCACCCGACTTAACACAAGCCTCGTGAATGGATTGCATAATATAGTGCAACTTCTCATCCACCTCGGCAGCCGACCACGAGATATGCATCGCATTCTGTGTCATCTCCAAGCCCGATGTAGCCACACCTCCTGCATTTACCGCCTTGCCCGGAGCAAAGAGAATACGTGCTTTTTGGAAGGTAGCGATAGCCTCAGGTGTACAACCCATATTCGATACTTCGGCAACGCACCACGTACCATTTGCAAGCAGTTCGTTAGCATCGGCCTCGGTCAGCTCGTTCTGGAAAGCGCAAGGGAGAGCAATATCGCACGGTACGCTCCACGCCTTCTTACCCGGAACAAAGGTTGCATCCGAAAACTTCTCGGCAAACGGAGCTACAATGTTGCGGTTCGATGCACGAAGTTCCAACATATAAGCTATCTTCTCGTCGTTCATACCGTTAGGATTAAGCACCACACCATCCGGACCCGAAATAGCAATGACCTTTGCACCCAACTCGGTAGCCTTCTTCGCCGCTCCCCAAGCCACATTTCCGAAGCCCGAAATTGCGATCTTGGCACCCTTCAACTCGCGACCTGCACGGTTGAGCATATGCTCCACGAAGTACAACGCACCAAAGCCCGTTGCCTCGGGACGAATCAGCGAACCACCCCAGGTGAGTCCCTTACCTGTCAATACGCCGGTATTGTACTCGCGTGCCAGCTTCTTGTACATTCCGTACATATAGCCAATCTCGCGGCCACCTACGCCTACATCACCTGCAGGGACATCTGTGTCGGGACCGATATTGTTCCACAACTCCAACATAAATGCCTGGCAAAATCGCATAATCTCAGCATTGCTCTTACCTACAGGATCGAAATCTGAACCGCCCTTTGCGCCACCCATTGGGAGCGTTGTCAAGGCATTTTTGAAGGTCTGCTCAAATCCGAGGAATTTTAACATAGAGAGGTTTACCGCCTTATGGAAACGGATACCGCCCTTGTATGGACCAATTGCCGAATTGAACTGTACGCGGTAGCCGAGATTGGTCTGAATCTCGCCATTATCGTCCACCCACGTCACACGGAAGGTGATAATACGGTCAGGCTCGACCATACGCTCAACAATCTTCGCCTTCTCGAATTCGGGGTGTTGATTGTAGACCTCCTCAATAGACTCCAATACTTCGCGTACCGCCTGCAGGTACTCGTTCTCGCCCGGATGCTTACGCTCCAAGTCGAGCATAATGTTCTGCACATTCATAATATTATAGTTATAGTTTTAAGGTATTGTCTAATCTGCAACTTTCTCACACTCTTAAATCTCTACGAGATTGTGTTTTATGGCATAGACCACAAGGCTTGCCGTATTCTTCGAGCCGGTCTTCTCCAGAATATTGGCACGGTGCGAATCAACCGTGCGCTTCGATAGGAACAACTTATCGGCAATCTCCTGTGTGGACAAGCCTCGGCATATGCCCATCAAGACATCTATCTCGCGCTCAGAGAGTGTATCGACCTCCTCATTGCGACGCATAGCTCCCGAAAGAGCACGCATAACCTCTTGGCAGATATATTCCTCATTCTTCATTACGGCATCCACAGCCGCAAAGACCTCATCTATCGAAGAGTCCTTCAGCAGAAAGCCCTTGGCTCCTGCCGCCACCATACGCGAATAGTACTTCTCATCGCCAAACATTGATAGGCATATAATCTTCAACCCTGGGTTTCGTTCCAATGCCATTGCCGTCGCCTTATCGCCCGAAAGTGTCGGCATAGCGATATCCATAAAGACCACATCGGCTCCCATAGCCTCTGCCGATTCGAGAAACTCTGCACCATCACTCGCCTCGGCAACCACGCGACAGCTATTTACTCCGTCAATCAATCCTCTCAGGCCGTTACGGAATAGTGTATGGTCATCTACAATCGCTACTTTGATCTCTTTTCTCTCCATCTTCTTCTACGTTGTTTTGGTGCATTAGTCTCGTCGGGAGCGATATTGATACGTACCGAGGCACTCATTCCTTCGCCCTCGGCACTTGTAATTTGCAACTCGCCACTCAACGAGTCGATGCGCGAGGTGATATTCGACAAGCCCATTCCGTTGAGCATCATCTTATCAATATCAAATCCGCATCCATTGTCACTATAATTCAGTTTCAGAGAGGTGCCATCGTGCAATAGCGACACCTCAATTCGTGTACATTTCGAATGTTTGAGCGAGTTGTTTATCAGCTCGCATATCACGCGATAAAGAACAACCTCTATGTCGCTATCAAATCGTTCGTCGCGAAGATTTGTATCGAACGCGATATCAATCGTATGTAACGACTCTATGCGAGAAAGGAAGTTACGAACGCCCTGCGCCAACCCAAAATCGTTGAGAATTTGTGGCGACATATTGCTCGATATTTCGCGTACCGAACGAATCGCCTCATCAATCAGAAATCGGGTGTTACGCAATATATCCTGCTGCTCCTTGCTCATATCGTTGGTGGAGAGTGCCGACAGCGACATCTTTGCCGACGAGAGCAGAGGTCCCATACCATCGTGCAGCTCCTTGGCGAACTCCGAACGCGACTTCTCCTCGGTATGCAACACTGCCGAAAGCAGACGTTTGCTGAAGAGTGAACGTTGATAATTAAGACGGTCAATATAGGTCACTAACCTATGCGCAAACAGCACCGCAATAACGATACACAACGACACGAAAACATCGAGGATGATAAACAGGTCGTAGTTTATTGCGTGTCGCGGGAAGATAATTATGAGGTGTTGTGCAAACGAAATAGCGAATCCTGCAATGCATAGGGTCCAGATGATATTATACTTGGTTCTGCGAATAAGGTGCGCGGCATAGCCTATGGCGAGCAGTTGCACCGCCATAATCACACACATCGTTATCTTCCACCCAAGGCTCAGCATCGGTCAAAAAATCTTCTCGCTACAAAATCTTCTTCAGTTGTTCCATTTGGTTGTATGCCGTCAAATCGACCTGTACAGGCACAACCGATACATAGCCGTTTGCCAATGCCCACTCGTCCGAATCCTCCGCCTCAGGCTCGGCATTCGAGAAGGCTCCCGTAAGCCAAAAGTACTCTCTGCCGTGAGGGTCGGTACGTTTATAGAACTCTTCGCGCCAATATCCGCGAGTCTGGCGCGACAATCGCACGCCCTTAATCTCGTTACTCGGAATATTCGGAACATTCACATTGAGGCACAATGGTCGAGGTAACGACTCGTCATTCAGCACCGATTCGACAATCTGCGTTCCATACTTCACTGCCCCCTCGAAATCGGCATCGAGGTCGTGGTCGGTAAGCGACAATCCTATGCTCGGGATGTTGTAGAATGCCGCTTCGATAGCTGCACCCATAGTTCCCGAGTAGAGAACATTTACCGCAGCATTCGAGCCGTGATTGATACCCGAGATTACAAGATCGACCTTCTCGTCGCGAAAGAGGTGGTCGAACGCCATCTTAACACAATCAACCGGTGTTCCATTCAGCGAATAGACCGTCACGCCCTCCTCCTCACGCACCTTGCGGAGATAGAGTGGGTTGTAGATGGTTATGGCCTGGCTCATACCGCTCTGGGGTGCGTCGGGCGCAATAGCTATGACACGACCAAACTGTCGTGCGATATCGATAGCAGCCGCAAAACCTTTGCTGCGATAGCTGTCATCGTTGGTCAAAAATATCAATTTCTCCTGCTTCATATCACTACAAAGATAGCAAAACAAACTGAAAATAGAACAAAAGAGAGCGAAAAACTTGAAAGTTTTTTCGCCCTCTATGATCTATTATTCGAATAATGTACTGAGCTATTTTGCTCTACAGCCAGCCGCCATTAGAGGTTACCGATGCACGCGACATCACCACAAAACTCTTTGTCACCTCGATAGGGAAAGGATTGTTCGTGTTGTCGAGAGAGCCGCCGCCCACCAAAAGAGTTACGGAGATGGTTGCCGCGCCACTCTTCGAACAGGTAAATGACAACTTGCCGGCATCGTAGGTGTATTCGCCAAATCCAACATTCGCCTTATCTTCGTCCGACACATTCACTGCGTACAGTTTGGCATTGTGAACGCCACCACCAAAGTACTCCGAAAGATCTATCGTAGCCATCTTACCCGCCTCGACAACCTCGTATGGAGTTCCATCAATCTGCAGAAGAAGCTTGTAGGCATTGACATAACCTGCACCCAATCGCTTCTTGTAGCTGGAATAGTCGATGGTCTGCGAACCCAATCTGAGTGAGCCCGTGAGGTAAGGATCGATATCGTTTGTAGCCGAGAGCAACATCGAGCGGAACTCGTCAGCGGTATATCGTTTGCCAAGTTTCTTTGCGTAAGAGAGTCCGAGAGCCGCAATACCCGACACGTGAGGGCAAGCCTGCGAAGTGCCCTGCATCATGGCGTAGTTCGGAACGGACGGATCGTCAAAATACTCCGGAACGGTTGAGAGGATTGCGCCATTTGTATATACAGCCTCACCTCCGGGGGCTATGATATCGGTACCTGCACCATAGTCTGTAAAATATGTCGGACGCATAGATGGCGACATAGCAGCCACAGCGATACAAGGCTTATATGCAGCAGGATAGGAAGTGAGCATCGTTCCGCCATTTCCGCCTGCAAAGATAACAAGACCTCCGTCGAGCGGACCAGCATCATCTCCCGCATTGGCGATGAAATAGTCTATCGCTTCCGCCTCCACTCGGCACGATCTTTTATACTCTGCATCGCTTCCTGGTTGGGATGGATCCTCCAATTTGGACTTGTAGCCCCAACTGCACTGGAGGATGTGTGCGCCATTATCGGCAGCATACTGCATACTCTTAGCCACTCGCGAAGTCGTAGCACCAGCCGCACCTCGGAATATTTGTATCGACATAATTCTCGCACCGCCCTGATTGCCATCGCCACCTGCAATACCACAGATTCCGATGCCGTTATTATTAACGGCAGAGATAATTCCTGCCACATGTGTACCGTGACCGCTATCATCCGAATCATTCCACGTAATCGCGCTATCGAGGCGAACGAAGTTGAATCCGTAAACGTCGTCGGCATAGCCATTTCCATCATTGTCGATACCGTCATCGGCAACCTCGCCACTATTAACCCACATATTGGCAGCCAAGTCCTCGTGCGTATACATCACACCCTCATCCATAACCGCCACCACAATCGACGGATCACCCTTAGTCAAGGTCCACGCAGGCAGAACATTTATGTCGGCACCTCTGACTGGGGTCGGCGCATTGTATCCGGCATCCGAAACCTTAGAGTCGGGACCCAAATTGTTGATAGACCACTGATATTCGCAATAGGCATCGTTAAATGGAACAATCCTCGTTACACGAGTGGCTGCAGACTGCAACTTAATTTGCGGTGCCGAAACCATCTTCGGAGAAGCGACTCGGCAGGTCTCCTGGGTAAACTGCACGCGCTCAACCTCGGCAACCTCGGCCAACTTGGCAGCCACAGCCTCCATATCACACTCCTCACTGAAACGAAGCTCGTACCAAAGGTGCAGCCCGCGCTCGCAAACCTTTTCGCGATTCTTTTCGGTAACAACAAACACCGGCTCAACGGCATATCCTGCCACCTCGTCGAGCAGAGCATCTACACCCTGAACACCTGTGCGGGTTGCACCACTACGGGTAGCGCACTCCGCCAAGCGACTCTCGGCAACAGCATCGAAACGCACCAAGATTGAGCCACTGACACAATCCTGCGAATCATTCAATATCTTCTCGGAGAGAGAATTCTCTCCCTTCATAATATTCTTATCCTCGAGGTCGGCAGTACATCCAACCGCCAACAAAGCTCCAAAAACAATATATGCTAATCTCTTCATATCTCTCGTCCCTTACAATGGTTTAACACTACCGACACTTGCACGACTATAGTCCAACATCGATGCTATATCGGGCATCTGCGACGGCTCGTAAACAGATATCTCCTCGCCATTCGATACATTCTGCAGCACCAATTCGCCATCTTCGCTCACGCTATACTTGTAGTTGTTTGCCCAGCTCTCGCCATCTTTGTACTTGCCCGAAATTATCGAGTTCTCGGCATCAACCGAATATGTTCCGTTGTATCTTTGGTAGCCCGAGAGTTCCGTACGTTGCAATATCTCGAACGAGAGATCATTGTTGAATTCGATGTAGAGATCCACCGGAGCCTCTGTACCACAATATTTTTTAAGGCGCCAACCACCGACAAACGGAGGCAGGTCTACGCTCGCCATCTCGGTAAAGTCGTTCACGCTTCCGCGACGCACCTTTACATCCTCAACCGCATACAACACTCGTCTGTTCGACTCTACATCCCACACAACGACCTCAACCCTTGTGTAATCACCCGCAGGCAGAGCCAAATAGAAATCGCATCCGCTCGAGCAATCCAAAGACGGAGAGAGTGATCGTGTCACCTTGTAGTAGACGTTGTCATCGGTGATAACGCCTTGTCGGAAGTTGTAGTTAAACGTTCCGTACAAGCCATGTTCCTTGCCCGGCACCGAAGCCTGAATCATCGCCACAGAGGCAAAATTTCTGACGTTGAACTTCAACGCTCCGAATAGGCTCTTGAAGGTAAGGCCCGCCTTATCGCCCGTTCCCACCTGCGGAATGAGCATCGAAGAGTTCTCATCTGCAAAGAAGATATTGTCGGGCTCAACCGTCACTGCAGCAGTTCCACCCATTCTAATAGCACCTGTAGCCGACGCAGGACGAATGGCATAGTAGCCCATCTTCGTTCCGGAGGTGTTGCCACTGAAATTGGCTGTAGCTGTACCCTCGCCCGACACCTGCGACATCATAGCCACAGTCCAATCCTCGGCACGAAAAAGGTATATCTTCTCGTCCACGCCCCACTCGGCTGTGGTTATTGTTCCGCCTTCATCGAAGCCCACCGTTGTACACGACAATGTGGTATGCTGTACAAGGTCGATATCTCCATTGCACGACACCACACAAAATGCGATCAACGCACACAAGGAGGAGAAAAAGAGTCTTTTCATATCTGAAATTTTTATCTGCTTATTAACATTCGCGAGCAAAGATATTCATTTTCTGCTGAATATTGTCATACAATCCAAAAAAACTTTGTTTTTTCGCCCTATTCTACTATCTTTGTGGAACAATAAGGACAAAAAAATCATCAACCGATATGAAGAAGTTACTTTTCCCACTCTTTGCCGTAATCTCGATTTGTACCGTTACGGCTCAAACCAACAATGGCGGTATCGACGCTCAAATGCTCGAACAACTGCGCAGCGGATACACCGCATCGCCCGAACAAAAAGCGATCAAAAATGCCCTTTCGAGCAATTCCATTGCCGTTTTGGCCGTCAATGGAGACAATCTCGCAATGTGCGACACCCACTTCTCGCACCGCGTAAAGACTCGCGGCATAACCGACCAGAAATCGTCGGGACGTTGTTGGCTCTTTACGGGTCTTAACGTACTGCGTGCCAAAATGATAGAGAAGCACAATCTCTCCTCGATGGAGTTCTCGCAGAACTACTGTTCGTTCTACGATTTGCTCGAGAAGTCGAACCTCTTTTTGCAGGCAATCATCGACACTCGCCACCTCCCTCTCGACGATAGAAAGGTAGATTGGTTGCTCCGCCACCCTATCAGCGACGGTGGACAGTTTACGGGTGTATCGAACTTGGTTATGAAGTACGGGCTTGTACCAAAGGAGGTTATGCCCGAGACATTCCAGAGCAACAACACTCGCAATATGCGTACAATTCTTTCGCTCAAGTTGCGCGAATATGCCCTTGCTCTCCGTGCAGCAGACAGCAGTGCAACCTCTGCGCTAAAAGTCAAGCAACTGACCGAGGTATATCGTATCTTGGTGGAGTGCTTGGGTGTTCCGCCAACCGAATTCGAGTGGACACACCGCAACCGTAAAGGCGAGGTCATATCAACCGAAAGATATACACCTAAATCGTTCTACGCCAAATACATAGGCGAGGATCTCGAGGGCAACTACATAATGATTATGAACGACCCTGCACGCGAGTACGGCAAGGTCTACGAAATCGAGTATGACCGCCACGTCTACGATGGTGAAAATTGGCTCTACATCAACCTCCCAATCGAGCGTATCAAGGAGATGGCGATAGCCTCGATCAAGGATAATACTGCTATGTATTTTTCGTGCGACGTGGGTAAATTCTTCAACCGCAACAAGGGTACTCTCGATTTGGCAAATTTCGACTACGAGTCACTCTTCCGCACCTCGTTCCCTATGACCAAGCGTGAGCGAGTGCAGACCTACGCCAGCGGCTCGTCGCATGCAATGACACTGATTGCCGTAGATCTCGACGAAGCGGACCGACCTCGCAAGTGGATGGTCGAGAACAGTTGGGGCTTGAAATCGGGTTACAAGGGCAACCTTATAATGACCGACGAGTGGTTCAACGAGTATATGTTCCGCCTTGTTGTGGAGCGCAAATATGTTCCGCAGGATATCCTCGATATGCTCAATCAGCAGCCTATTATGCTGCCAGCCTGGGATCCTATGTTTGCACCGGAAGAGTAATCCGAAACCATAATTAACCTAAAAACCGAAGATATGAGGAGATTTTTGTTGGTATTGGCCGCGCTCTTTCTGCTCTACGGAGAGAGTTATGCCTGCACCTCAGCAATAGTTGCAGCCTCTCGTTCGAGCGAGGGAGTGCCACTACTTTGGAAACATCGCGACAACGCCAAGTACCCCAACACCCGCATCGAATATATCGCAGACGGAACCTATGCTTACACAGCCGTTGTCCCAAACACCGAGAGGTATGCAAAAGGGGTCTACGCAGGTGTGAACGAGATGGGATTGGGCATTATAAGCACCGCCACAAAGAACCTTCCCGAATCGACACCCGAAGAGTACAAAGCGTGCAAACTTCGTCGAATGCGAGGAGGTGCAATGTGGAACGGATTGCGAGAGTGTGCAACCATCGACGAGTTCGAGGAGTTGCTCAAAAAAACCAAGCGCAGCCGTCGCTCGCACTCGAATTTAGGTGTTGGAGATGCCACGGGAGCAGTTGCCTACTTCGAGGTGTGGGATCTGGGTTATCGTCGCTACGATGTGAGTCAAAGCGGCAACGATGGTTTCGATGTTCGCGCAAACTTCTCGCACGCTGGAAATCCCAAAAAGAGAGGGGCAAGCAAGCGTCGCTACGACCTTATTATGAAGGAGATGGCTACCCACAATGGCGACTTCACACCGCAAGATTTTATTGGTTATTCGCGCTCGTACAATAGTCTTAAATATGGCAATGTCCTTGCAACAAACGACCGCTACATCTGCCAAAATCACACCGTACCTCGCTACTCCACTGTGGGTGCAATAGTGTTGGTTTGCGATGGCAATAATCCGCGTATGCTCGTGATGAACGGACACTCGGCGTCGAGTGTTGCCGTACCTGTATATGTAAAGGCGAAGCGCAATATTCCGCAGTGTGTGAAAGGCGATGCGATGCGACTTCTTTCGGAGGATTTCCGCGCTAAGGCGTACTACTCGCCTGCCGACGGTATCAGAATACTCAATAAGGAGCTTGTTGGTAGAGTTCTAAAAATCAAGCAACCAAAAATTGAGATGCCGAAGGAGATGCCTGAGGATATGGAGGCGTTCAATGCTCGTATTGATGCTCTCTTTGCAAAGCACGAAAAGAGGGTGCGCAAGGTTTTGTCAAAATATTAGAAAGATCGAATGGTTAGATTTCTCATTTTGGCTCTTCTTTGTCTGTTCGGGGCGTGTCATCCCGATGATGGCACGGTGGATACACCTCCTCCGATTGACTTCTCGTTTGCCGAGGGGTGCGACACGCAACCATACTTCGAGGCGAAGGGGGGATCGGTCGATATTGAGTTTGTGTCGGGCTGCGAATGGGCAGTTGCAGTGTCGGATAAGTGGTTAGAGGTTACTCCCGTGTCGGGAACAGCGAAGAACACTTCGTTCACTATTCTCTGTCATCCAAATGAAGGGGGCGAGGAGCGCAACGGTGTTGTGACCATATATTTGAGTAATGAGGAGCAGCACTCGATACCCGTAAGGCAGAAGTTCAAGGATATATTCGATGTTGAGGGCGAGGCGGTCTACTCGGTGGCTGCTGATGGGGGCGAGGTCTCGGTGGATATCTCGACCAATATGGAGTACACGCTGAAGATTCCATCCTCTGCGCAGTCGTGGATAAGTAGGGTGGAGAGCCGTGCAATGCGAGAGGAGAGAGTCACCCTTGCAGTGGCAGAGAATCACTATTTCCAGAGTCGCAAGGCTACAATTTCACTCTGCGATAGCGAAGATAATATCCTCCACTCGTTCACCATTGAGCAGAGTATGGCAAAGTGCGATTCGAACGAGATATTCTACACCTCGACAGATGGCGAGATGGTCGATTTGCGAACTGTGAACGGCTTTGGCGCGACACTTCTTTCGCACAATTACGACTACGGTTACGGCCGTATTGCCTTCGATGGCGATATAACGGCAATTCCCGATAACGCCTTCAATGGATGCACTACGCTGGTTGCGATAACCCTCCCGTCGAATCTTCTCTCTATC
>JAZNHC010000027.1:0-9429 GCA_045576755.1 Alistipes sp. | reverse complement strand
GAACGACATGGCTACGATCCGACTTCCACCGATAGCAAAAAATAGAGAGGGATTTCAAGGCTTGCGAAGTATAAGAAACCGCAGCATACTTGGCGTATGTGAGGATTTCGAATACGAGCGCAACGCAGAAATCACCTCTATTTTTCGCTATCGCACAAAAAGCCCGACCACTCTAAAAGAGCAGTCGGGCGAAATATCAGTTAATCAAATGTTGATTACATAAGCGGAGCAGCTGCACCACCTGCATCGTAAACTACAACATCCTTAATCTCCCAAGTAGCAGCAGCTGAAGTCGTCGAAGTGTACTTGAAGCCAATCTGAACCTTCTTACCAGCCCAAGCCGACAAATCAACAGCAGCAGTTACAAATGTCCAATCATTGTTAGTTCCGTAAGTAGGGATAGTTACCTGTGTCCACTCAGCAGCACCCCACTCCTTTACCCACAAAGTAAGCTCCTCGGCAGGAGTACCTGCGTACTTGTGAGTGTGCGAGAACTGAAGACCCGGCATAGTTGCAGCCGAGAGGTCAATCTTTGGAGATTCCAACCAAGACTCTGTTGCATGCTTTACGTTGCTAACGAAAGCACTAGCCTTCATTTGCTTGTACTGAGAATCGTGCTTCCATACATAGCTCAAACCATCTATGTCAACGTTGTTGATAGTAAAGTTACCAATACCATCTGCGAAAGACTCCTGATAAGGAAGCTGCATACCTGGATCCTCTACCCAAACGATCTTAATCTGTGCCTGAACACCCCAGTACTGCTCGCTATTGTCGCTATAAATGAAGGTTGGAGAGATAGCTGGAGCCCAGCTATACGTCCAATTCTCTGGATAGCCATTGAGTTCGAGTGTAATAGTCTTGTTTGTTGCGTCGATAGTTGGAACATCGTCGCCGGCAACGAGGTTGTAGTTGTCGTTAATCTTGTTACCATTGAGCTTAACAGATGCACCGTCTACTGGGTTAGTAACCTCATAGTTGAATGTAACAGTACAAGCCTTGCTAACAGTTAAATCATAACGGTTCTCATCCGCGTTCCATACAAGACCACCACCATTCAAGGTAAGCTTAGGGTAGTCCTCGATATTAACAGTTGTCAAAACGTGCGAAGCCTCACCTGCAGGAGCATAAGTATCATCCTCGCCCTCTACAGTAGCCTTATTAACCAGTACTGCAAATGCATATACGTGGAAATCCAAACCTGTCCACTCGTAGTTACCTGGCTGAGTCAAGATTGTGTGGTTCTCCAAAGCACCGGTGAATACCTTCTTCTTATCGCCGCCATATTTAAGATCGCTTGAAACCTTCTCGATCCAGTTGATATCGATTGGGTTGCCGTCATAGTCGTTAGCCTGAGCCAAGTCCAAGTAGTAAGGAACATTTGTGTTCGAAGGAGTTACGTTTACAACGATACGGTTGAAGTGAGTCTCAACTACCTGGATATCGAATGTTACCACCTCAGCATCACCGTCCTTAGCCTGAGTAAGAGTTACAACAACCTGCTCAGCTACAGTCTGTGGATAGCCCCAATCGTTCATCATACCATAGTCGATGTAGATCTTAGCCTCACGAGCGAGAGCGGCTGTGTTAGCCTCGTATGCTACAGTGAGCTTACCGTCAGCGAATGTAGGAACAGCCCAAGTTACGTTATCGTCAACGCTTACCATAATGTTGTTGCCCTCGATTGGGTTCTCAACATTAACATCGATTTCAAGCGAACCAGCATCTGCAGTTACGTTCTTCTGCAAATCACCGGTTACATTGATGGTTGGGAATGGGAGGAAATCAGCCTTCCAAGTGTGGATAGGAGTTGCGAACTCAATACCGGTAGCGTATGTTCCCCACGAGTCAGACTCGGTAGCAGTGATGTTTATACCAACTGCATATACATATACGTCGTCAGCTGTCGAACGGTAGAGCTCCTTTGGATACGCCATGTTGCCCTTGAAGTACCACCAATTGTCGCCCTCGAAAGTACCACCAGCCTCAGTGGCGATGATGTAGTTCTGAGTGAGTAATGCTACATAGTTGTTAAACTTATCAACAACGGTCTCACCCTGAATACCATACTGCTGAAAGTCGAGATCCGAAGCGGACAAGTAGAGCATCTCAGGGGTTACCTCCGACTTAACAGTGTAAGCTGCATAGTTGCACGACAAAGTAGCCTCATCCCATGCGATCTCGAACGAAACCTCGGTCAAAGATGCCTGCTTAACAGTAACAACTACAGGCTCGTTGTCGCCATAAGTAGCGGTGAACGAAGCCTCACGAGCTGGCGAGTTAGGGCTCTCCAAGTTCTTAGTGTAGTTGAGGACTACGTAGTTACCCTCGTCTGGCAACTCAACAGTCAACCAAGTAGCTGTAGGCTCACCGAGAACGAGCTGTGTTCCGAGAACCTCATTTGTAAGAGTGTAGTTCAAGTTCAATGAACCACCGTTAGCGTCGAGCTCACCAACCTCCTCAAAGACGATAGCCTTTGGAGTGTTGTCCTCGCCACCCTCCAAACCAGAGTTTGGAGTACACGACACGCCTGCGAACAATGCGCAAGCAAATGCCAACATAAGTGTAAAGATTTTTTTCATAATAGTGAAAAATTAAAATTAAAAATGAAATGTAAGTTACAAATTGTAAGTTATACTATTCCTAATAAAACGTAAACAACGGATTTTGATCCGTTTATACATTGCAAATATAAAAGATGGATTTTATTTATCCAAATATTTTTTTATTTTTTTAATAATTTGTTTATAATTTCCAATCGGCTGTATTTTTATGCGATATATATGTAATAATGTGGTTGTTGAACCTTGAGCCCTCAGCCTGGTTGCAAATTGTAAGCATCAATCGAAATAGGGATAATAGGGCGTGTAGGACTTTGTAATATCCTATCTGCCCTATTATCCCGATCTCTTTTTTTACTGTTTACAGCTTCTCGCCGAAGCACAAATCGCCGGCATCACCCAAGCCCGGAACGATATATTTGTGAGGATTAAGCACAGGATCGACAGTAGCTACCCATACATCTACCTCCTCCGAGTTGGTGTGATCCAAGACATAATTCACGCCCTCGGTACAGCCAAGAGCCGATACGATATGGGTGTGTGCGGGCTTTCCGCCGTGGGCGCACAAGATTTCGTATGCAGCAACCATCGAGGCGCCCGATGCGAGCATAGGGTCGCACAAGATAAGTGTCTTGCCCTCCAACGATCCGCACGCGATATACTCGACTTTGATCTCGAACTCGCTCTCGTTCTTGTAGCTGCGATAAGCCGATACAAAGGCGTTTTCGGCATCGTCGAAGTAGTTGAGCAGGCCCTGATGGAGTGGCAATCCTGCGCGCAGAATAGTGGCCAAGACAACCTTGTCGGCAATGCACATAACCTCGGCATCGGCGAGTGGGGTAGTAACGCTCTTTGGTGCGTAGTTCAGTTCCTTCGACAGCTCGTAGGCGGTACACTCGCCAATACGCTCCAAGTTGCGACGGAAACGCATCGAATCCTTCTGTACATCAACACTGCGCAACTCTGCCAGAAATTTGTTGATGATGGTGTTCTGCTGATCTAAAATGTGCAACATACCTATTTATATTATATGGTTTGCAATTTGCTCTTTGTTAATACAAGAAGTTGTTGAATGGGTAGCGTCCGCAGTGAATCTCGCGCACCATACCGTAGAGGTCTGTGCGGAACTTCTCTATGTTTGTGCGCTCGGCTGCCGAGATGAAGATACAAGGTGTATTCTGCTTGGCAAACCAGCTCTGACGCAGATCGTCGAGCGAACGATTCTCCTTGGTCGCAGGAGTCAAGTCATCCTCATCCTTCGGAGTGTAGGTGTAGGCGTCAATCTTGTTGAATACTAAATAGACGGGCTTCTCGCCTGCACCGATATCCTGCAGAGTCTGCTTTACAACATCTATCTGCTCCTCGAATTGAGGGTGTGAGATATCTACGACGTGGATTAGCAAATCCGCCTCGCGCACCTCATCCAAAGTCGATTTGAACGACTCGATAAGCTCGGTAGGGAGCTTGCGGATAAATCCTACGGTGTCGGATAGCAGGAACGGCAGGTTGTCAAATACAACCTTGCGTACCGTGGTGTCGAGGGTCGCAAAGAGTTTGTTCTCGGCAAATACCTCGCTCTTCGATATGAGATTCATCAGCGTTGATTTGCCGACATTGGTGTATCCTACTAACGACACGCGCACCATACCGCCACGGTTTGAACGCTGTACGGCCATCTGCTTATCGATCTTTTTCAGATCCTCCTTCAGCTTTGTGATGCGGTTGCGAACTATACGACGGTCAGTCTCGATCTCGCGCTCACCGGCACCACCACGTGTTCCCGTACCTCCACGCTGTCGCTCAAGGTGGGTCCACAAACCTGCTAATCGGGGTAGCATATACTCGCACTGCGCCAACTCGACCTGCGTCTTTGCGTAGGCTGTCTGTGCGCGCTGACGGAAGATGTCGAGGATAAGGCGTGTGCGGTCAATCACGCGGCACGGCATCGCCTGCTCGATATTGCGAGTCTGCGAAGGCGAGAGCTCGTCGTCGAAGATCACAACGTTTATCTCGTTCTCCTCGCAGTAGGCGGCTATCTCTTCGAGCTTACCCGGACCTACGTAGATGCGTGAGGATGGTTGCGAAAGTCGCTGCGTGAAACGACGCACTGTCTTGATTGCCGCAGTCTCGGCAAGGAACTCCAACTCGTCGAGGAACTCTTCGGCTTGACGAGGCTCCTGATTGTCGCGGATTACGGCAACAAGCACGGCGCGCTCCTCGCGCTGCTCATCGACAACTACGCCCTTCTCTTTTTTATCTTTTTTCTGTTCGATCATTCTCTCTTTTGTTTAAAAAAGCCGAGCGATTAGGCTCGGCTTTATGACTTTTAGCCAGTGTGCTATTAGTTTCCAAGTTGGAACTCGACAGGCAATGTGTACTTCACACGTACAGTCTGGTTACGCTGCTTACCAGGAGTCCACTTCGGAGAGGTCTTCAATACGCGGATAGTCTCGTCTGTGAGCGACTGGTCAGGAGATTGGAGCGGCTTGATGTTGGTCAATGAACCATCACGTCCGATCACGAACTCAACAAGGACACGGCCCTGAATTTGGTTCTCCTGTGCAATCTGTGGATAGCGGATGTTCTGCATCACCCAGTTACGGAATGTCATCAAATCTCCACCCATAAACGAAGGCATCTGCTCAACGCGAACGAACGGCTGGTCATCCTCGATAACCTCTTCCTCGACAGCTACCTGCTGGATAATCTCGACATCCTCGGCAAACTCGGCAAAGTCTACGTTTGTAGAGATCTTCTCGTCGTTAGTAACGATGCTGAGTACGTCGGTGATAACGGTGATCTCGGTACGCTTTGGAGGCTCAGGCTGCTTCTGATCCTGACGGGTGATCTCGGTGATCTCCTCCTCGATAACCTCGGCTACCTGTTCTACTTGCTCGATGCGGTACTCGCCAGGAGTGTAGAGGAACGAGCCGATAACAACCAATAATGCCAACGCAAAACCGATTTCGAATAACAAGATGCGCTTGTTTTGTACATCTACTTCGGGGTTCTTCTTAATTTCCATTATGTGTAATTTTTTAATTTATCGTTCAGTGTTATGAGTCGATTAGATTATAGTCACCACCTAATCAACCACAAATATAGATATAATTTTTCAAAAAAACACAGTTTTGATTAAAAAAGTGGGTAACAATGATAAAATATCATTACAAAAACAATGCGTTGCGCTTTAGCGACACACTGTCATATCTGCAATAACGGGCAGATGATCCGACAAGATAGGGATGATGGGGACATAATGCTCCTTGAGTACGGCAGCGGCACCATCGCTCTTGTAGAGGCAGATAAAGTCGATCTCCTTGCTTGCTTGACTCGATGGGAAGGTGAAGCTTTTGCCAATCTTTTCCAATATGTCGAAGTGTTTTGCGAGGTTTTGCAACGACTCTTCACTTCGTAGTGCATTGAGATCTCCTGCAAGGATTATGGGCTTGTCACTCAGCTTTTTAACCTCCTCGATAATTATCTCTACAGCCTTGTTGCGATACTCTGCCAAGAGCGAGAAGTGAGTGGAGCAGAAGTAGTAGTTCGATAGTTCCACGACCAGCACAACGCGCGGCTCGGAGCTGCACGGCAACGGAATGGTAAAGTGCGATATGGGTTTCTCCTTAGTGAGTACGCCTACGCCGTATTTACCGCCCTTTCGATCTATTGCAGCGCCGAAAGTGGGGTATAGACCTGCGTGGTCGGCAATATTCTTCACGACATCCTGCCCCGGGTAGCGCGTGGTCATACTATCCAACTCCTGTAATGCTACGGCATCGAGGTTATAAGATGCTATTGTCTCTCCGATACGTTTGTAATCAACTACGCCGTCAGTGCCCTTGCAGTTGTGAACATTGTATGTCATCACTCGCGTCGAGAAAACTATGCCCTTCTCGATCTTGTCGAAAGGCGGAAGTGCAGATCCGGATTCAGACCCTTCGGGTTGCTCGGGTGTTTCGGGTTGCTCAGGCTGTTCTGGTTGCTCTTGATTGGGGGTATCGGGAATATTGTGCTCTTCGCAACCGCCTACATACAAGAGTGTAAGCAGTGCAAACGTTGCGATAACAATATTTCTGAATGAATGTCTGATCATAATACAGTACCGATATGCAAAGTTACACTTTTTTTAGGTAACAATGGCATTTGTAGTAAATTTTGTCTACTTTTGTGCAAAATAGTAGAACGTTTAGATATGAGCAGAGAGGCATTATACGGCAAAACACTTTCGGAGTTGCAGGATGTATGCTCCGATTTGAAACTGCCCCGATTTGTGGCAAAGCAGATTGCTGATTGGCTCTATCGCAAAAATGTTCGCACAATCGACGATATGACAAACCTCTCGAAGGTAGCACGTGCCGCTTTGAATGAGCGCTTCGAGCTTGGTTTGCGTGCGCCCGAGGGTGAGCAGACCTCTTCGGATGGCACGAAAAAATATCTCTACCGTACTGCCGAGAATGAGTTTGTGGAATCGGCCTATATTCCTGACCGTGAACGGGCTACGCTCTGCGTATCGTCACAGGCAGGTTGCCGTATGGGTTGCCGTTTCTGCGCTACCGCGCGACTTGGCTTGCACCATTCACTTTCGACGTGCGATATCCTTAATCAGATAGCCTCGTTGCCCGAGCGCGATACACTTACCAATGTCGTATATATGGGTATGGGAGAGCCACTCGACAATATGGATAATGTCTTGCGAACTCTCGAGATTATGACCTCGGATTGGGGTTTTGGTTGGTCGCCAACACGTATAACACTCTCTACGGCTGGCGTAGCACGAGAGCTGCGCAGATTTTTGGACTCTACGCAGGTGCATCTTGCCGTGTCGTTGCATAACCCGTTCCACGAAGAGCGCGAGGAGATTATGCCTATCGAGCGCGCCTATCCTATTCGCGAGGTGGCGGATATCCTGCGTGAGTACGATTTTACGCATCAACGTCGCGTGTCGTTCGAGTATATCGTAATGAGCGGAATGAACGACTCTCCACGCCATATAAAGGAGCTATGCCGACTGCTCGACGGCATAAAGTGTCGCATAAATCTAATTCGTTTCCACAAAATTCCAGATTCGCCATACTTCTCTCCTTCAGACGAGAAGATGATAGCCTTCCGTGACGCGCTCACCCAGCGTGGCATAATGACCACCATTCGAGCATCTCGAGGTGAGGATATTAAGGCGGCGTGTGGGCTACTCTCTGCTGATAAAAATCGTCCCTGAAAAATCGTTCTGACGAGTTCTTTTTGCACAAGCCGTCAGATGGCAAAATGCTCACATATAATTAAGTAGGGAATTTAGGGGATATTCCCTTTACTCCTTAATTTCTCTAAACTCCCTAAACTCCCTAACTACCACTCTAAATGATTACACAACAAGAGCGGAGCAACCTTATTGGCTACTCCGCTCTCTATTTAGGATAACTTTCGATTACTCCTTGTGGTGATCGCGACGTGGACGACGATCTCCGCGCTCCTTGTCACCGCGTGGTGCACGTGGCTTGCGCTCAGGCTCTACCCAACCCTCAGGTTTAGGAAGAAGTGCCTTGTGCGAAAGGCGCAGCTTGTTGGTCTTCTGGTCTATGCCAATCAACTTAACGTCAATCTCGTCACCCTCCTTAAGACCGGTCTCTGCCATAGTCTCGAAACGCTTGTAGTCGATCTCCGAGATGTGGAGCAACGCCTCCTTACCAGGAAGGATCTCTACGAAAGCACCGAAATCTACAATCGACTTGATCTTGCCGTGGTACTCCTCGCCAACCTCAGGTACAGCTACGATACCCTTGATACGAGCCATTGCCGCATCAATTGCAGCCTTGTCTACACCGAATACATCAACCAGTCCCGAAGTCTCGGTCTCGGTGATAGTGATGGTGGTACCTGTAGTCTTCTGGATATCCTGAATTACCTTGCCACCAGGACCGATAACGGCTCCGATGAAGTCCTTGTCGATAACGATCTGCTCGATGCGAGGTACGAATGGCTTGAAGTCCTCACGTGGCTCTGCGATACACTCGGTAATCTTATCGAGGATGTGCAAACGACCTACGCGAGCCTGCTCCAATGCCTGAGCCAAAACCTCGTACGAAAGACCATCAACCTTGATATCCATCTGAGTAGCTGTGATACCGTCGCGGGTACCTGTTACCTTGAAGTCCATATCGCCCAAGTGGTCCTCGTCACCCAAGATGTCCGACAATACAGCCCAACGACCTGTTGCCGAATCCGAGATAAGACCCATTGCGATACCCGATACCGGCTTCTTCAACTTAACACCTGCATCCATCAGTGCCATGCAGCCTGCGCAAACAGTTGCCATAGACGATGAACCATTTGACTCGAGAATATCCGAAACTACGCGAACTGCATAAGGATTCTCCTCACCTACAGGAACCATAGGCTTCAGTGCGCGCCAAGCGAGGTGGCCGTGACCAATCTCGCGACGGCTGACACCGCGTGATGCCTTCGCCTCACCTGTCGAGAATGGAGGGAAGTTGTAGTGGAGAACAAACTGCTCCGAACCCTGGAACAATACCTCGTCGTGCTGCTTCTCGTCGAGCTTGGTGCCGAGAGTTACAGTCGAGAGCGACTGAGTCTCGCCACGTGTGAAGATTGCCGATCCGTGAGCGCAAGGGAGATAGTCTACCTCGCACCAGATAGGGCGAATCTCGTCGGTACGACGACCATCAAGACGCTTGCCCTCGTCGAGGATCATATTACGCATAGCCATCTTCTGAACATCGTCGTGGAAGTACTTGTGGATAAGCGGAGCCTTCTCCTCCAACTCCTCCTCGGTGTAGCGCGATGCGAACTCAGCCTCCAATGCGTCGAAAGCCTCCGAACGCTCGTGCTTCATTGTGCCGCTTGTAGCGAT
>JAZNHC010000026.1:0-19293 GCA_045576755.1 Alistipes sp. | reverse complement strand
GCGTAAAGATAGTGAAAAAAGTGTATATGACAAACTTTATGACCAACTTTCGACTCTTCAGAATGCTATTTCCGCTGATAATCTTGGTGCTTGCACTGTTATTTCCTAATAACGCCATTTGCGCCGAAAATGTTGCACAAGGCGTAAAAGTAATTGTGCTTGATGCCGGACACGGTGGTTGTTTCCCGGGTGCACGCTACAACAACTTCAACGAGAAAGATATCAACTTGCAGGTGGTATTGAAGCTGGGCGCTATGATCGAGAAGAACCTGCCCAACGTAAAAGTTGTCTACACCCGCACCACCGACAAGATGCATTCGGAAGTTATCGGACAAGATTTGCAGGCACGCGCTGATATCGCACACAAGAATAATGGCGATCTCTTCATATCCATCCACTCGAACGCCTCGCGTAGCACTGCCACACGAGGAGTCGAGACCCTCATTATGGGTGAAACCTCGAGCGAAATAAACCGCAACGAGAATGCACTCTACCTCAACAACAAGGACGAATTGCTCGATATGTCGGATCAAAAGACCGCTACAATCGTGCGTGCATACATCCAGAACCTGCAGTTTACATACGGCGAATACAGCGAAATGATGGCACGACTTATCCAGGAGGAGTATTCGAAGCTCGGATTGCGAAATCGCGGAGTTCGTCGCCAACTGCTGAAGGTGCTATACGCAACCGATATGCCGAGCGTATTGACCGAGATCGGCTTTATGTCGAATGCCGAGGATTTGGCTTACATTACATCCGACAAGGGACAGAACGAAATTTGCGGTGCAATATTCCGCGCCATCAAGTCATACATCACAAATGTCAATCGCGCCCTGCTTCTCGATAGTGCTCAACCAAAGGTTGAGAAGAAAGAGGAGCCTGTCGTTGTGCAGCAGCCAGCAACACCCGAGCCTGTAAAGCAGAGAGTGAGGGCAGCCAACACCACCCGACGATATGCCATTCAGATATTGGCAAGCGCCGAAATTATCCCTATTACAGACCCATCGCTGAAGAGCTACAGCGGTAAGGCGTGGATCTTGGAGGGCTCGAGTGCCACCAAATATAAATACAAGTATTGCATAGGCGACTTCGAGGACAAAGCGGCAGCTCAAGAGGCAATCAAAGAGGTGCGTAACGAGTTCCCCGGAGCCTTTATCATCTCCTACGACAAACAAGAAAACACCAATACTACTACAAAATGAAAAAGATTTTAGCTGTTTCGTGCCTTCTGTCACTGACACTTTCGGTGATAGCCCAACCCAAGTTCCAAAAGGTGGACAAGGGTGACTTTATTGAGATCACACAGGAGGGTGGTCGCACACTTGGTTACAACCAAAATTCGGGTATTAAGATCTTAGAGGTAGATGGCTATGCCTTCAAGGACCTCAACCGCAACGGTAAGTTGGACAAGTACGAGGATTGGCGACTTGGGTCGGAGGAGCGTGCCAAGGATTTGGCGTCGCAACTCTCGTTGGAGGAGATTGCAGGGTTGATGCTCTACTCGTCACATCAGCAGTTGCCGGCTCTTGAGGAGGGCAACAAAAGGGGCTCCTACAATGGCAAGCCGTTCAGCAAATCGTTTGCTTCGCCCGAAGATTTGACCGACCAGCAGTTAAAGTTTATTGTCGAAGACAAAGTACGTCATATTCTTATTACAAAGGTACAAAGTCCGTATGTCGCAGCCGAGTGGAACAACAAGGTGCAGGCGTTGTGCGAGAGCCTTGACCACGGTATTCCTGCCAATAATTCGTCGGATCCGCGTCACGGACTTATTGCAGACGATGAGTTCAACGCAGGTGCAGGAGGTAAGATATCGGTTTGGCCCGGATTGCTCGGTATGGCGGCGACATTTGACCCTGCCGTAGCGTTGCGCTTCGGCGAAGTGGCATCTACCGAGTATCGTGCCTTGGGTATGACTACGGCTCTTTCGCCACAGATCGACCTCGCAACCGAACCTCGTTGGCGACGTGTAATGGCAACCTTTGGCGAGGGTTCGAAGTTGGCTACCGATATTGCCCGCGCCTACACCGACGGTTTTCAAACCTCGAAGGGCGCAGATGCACGCGAAGGTGCTTGGGGAATAAACAGCGTAAACGCAATGGTTAAACATTGGCCGGGTGGTGGCACAGGCGAAGCAGGACGCGATGCCCACTTCTCATTCGGAAAGTATGCCGTATATCCGGGCAATAACTTCGAGGAGCATCTCCTTCCATTTACCGAGGGTGCTTTCAAACTCGAGGGAGGTACCGGGCAGGCATCGGCAGTGATGCCATACTACACCATTTCGTACGGTGTAGACCCATCGGGCGAAAATATAGCAAACGGTTACAGCGACTATATTATTAAGGATCTGCTTCGCAAGAAGTATAACTACAAAGGTGTCATCTGCACCGATTGGGGTATCGTAAGGGACTATGCCGACCTCCACCGCAATACGGGCAAGCCTTGGGGTTTGGAGGATATGCCTATCGCTGAGCGCTACCTGAAGGTGCTGATGGTGGGCGTAGATCAATATGGTGGCGTGAACACCACAAAACATATTATCGAAGCCTACGAATTGGGCAAGCAGAAGTATGGCGAAGCGGCTATCCGCGCACGCTTTGAAGAGTCGGCAGTACGCCTTCTCGTCAATATCTTCCGCACCGGATTGTTCGAGAACTCATACCTCGAGCCAACGAAGAGTCAGGAGGTGGTTGGTTGCATCGATTTTATGAACGACGGCTTCGCAGCACAGGTAAAATCGGTTGTTATGCTGAAAAATCATGCACAGACACTTCCATTGAAGGGGCGTTTGAAGGTGTATGTTCCAAAGCGCACCCAGGCAGGTATCTATAGCAGTTGGGGAAATGCCGTCAAGGGTAAGCCGTACGAGGATCACGGTGTGAGCCTCAACCTCGTGAAGAGATACTTCGACGTGGTAGACACAGCCGCCGAGGCGGATGTGGCATTGGTATTTATCAAGGCTCCAACCGTTGGTCGCGGACACTACGAGTGGGATATCAAGGCTGGTGGAACAGGCTATGTGCCTATATCGTTGCAGTATGGCGACTATACCGCTGAGTATGCACGCGAGGTGAGCCTTGCCGGAGGTGACCCTAAGGAGAACTTCACAAACCGTACATATCGCGGAAAGAGCATCACTACATATAACAAGGTAGAGATGGAGACCGTTCTTAAGACACGCGAGGAGATGGGCGACAAGCCTGTCATTATAGCTGTGCAGGCAGAGCGTCCGATGTGTTTCCACGAGATAGAGAAGGCGGCAGACGCAATTCTCATCGGTTTCGAGGTGCAGAATCAGGCATTCCTGGAGATTATCGCAGGCAAGGCTGAGCCACAAGGTCTGCTCCCTGTACAGATGCCTAAGGATATGCGTACCGTCGAAGAGAATAAGGAGGATGTGCCTTTCGACTTGGAGTGCTACGTCGATGCTGACGGCAACGTCTACGACTACGCCTTCGGACTGAATTGGAGCGGAGTAATCAAGGATTGGCGCGTTGAGAAATATGCACCTAAGAAATAACAATAACCTAATATGAGAAGAGCTCTTTTTACAATCGCGGCTGCAGCTCTCGCACTCACGGTTTCGGCAGAGGCGAAGTGGACAAAATGCGACAAGGGCGACTTTATCGAGATCGCTCAGCAAGGTGGTCGCACGCTCGGTTACAACCAAAACTCAGGCGTAAAGATCCTGACTGTCGATGGTTTTGCCTTCAAGGACCTCAACCGCAACGGCAAGTTGGACAAGTACGAGGATTGGCGACTTCCTTCGCAGGAGCGTGCCAAGGATTTGGCCTCGCAGCTCTCGTTGGACGAGATTACCGGTTTGATGCTCTACTCGGCACACCAGCAGATTCCGGGCGCAGGCAATAATACAGACCCTACAAAGCGCGGACTTTATGGTGGTTTGCCATTCAAGCAGACACGCGGCATAGCGCCATCAGCACTTACCGACGAGCAGATCAGATTTGTAGGCGAGGACAATGTGCGCCACATCCTTATTACAAGGGTACAGAACGCATATACTGCAGCCCTTTGGAACAATAATCTGCAAGCATTTTGCGAGTCATTAGGTCATGGCATCCCTGCCAACAACTCCTCCGATCCTCGTCACCGAGGTTCGAAGTCGGGCGACGAGTTCGATGCAGGAGGCGGCTCTCAATCGGCTTGGCCTTCAGCTCTCGGTATGGCAGCAACATTCGATCCGGCAAACATCAGACGTTTTGCCGAGGTTGCATCGGCAGAGTACCGCGCACTCGGTATTACAACGGCTCTCTCGCCACAGTCAGATCTCTCGACAGAGCCACGCTGGCGACGATTGTATATGGGCTATGGCGAGCACTCGGGACTTGTTGCCGACTGTGTCCGCGCATACTCCGACGGTTTTCAGACCTCGAAGGGTGATGCCTGCATCGAGGGGGCTTGGGGACGCGAAAGTGTAAATGCTATGGCGAAGCATTGGCCAGGTGGAGCTACGGGCGAGGCAGGTCGTGACGCCCACTTCGGCATCGGAAAATTCGGTGTCTACCCGGGCAATAACTTCGAGGAGCATCTTTTGCCATTCACCAAGGGTGCCTTCGCACTCGAGGAGGGCACAAGGCAGGTAGCAGCAATTATGCCATACTACACCATCTCCTACAATCAGGATCCAAGCGGACAGAATGTAGGAAATGCGTTGAGCGAGTATATGATTAAGGATTTGTTGCGCGGAAAGTATGGCTACGAGGGCGTTATCTGCACCGACTGGCGCGTAGCAGAGAAATATGTCGATCACCGCTACTCGAACGGCAAGCCATACGGTATGGAGGATCAACCTGTCGAGGAGGTCTTCTATCGTGCTTTGATTCTTGGCGTAGATCAGTTTGGTGGCGTGAACTCTACCGAAAACATCAAGAAGGCGTACGAGCTCGGTGTGCAGCGAATGGGCGAGAAGGCTATTCGCGAACGTTTCGAATTATCGGCTGTTCGTTTATTGCGCAACTTCTTCCGTGTGGGATTGTTCGAAAACCCATACCTCGAGCCACATCGCAGTCAGCAAATTGTCGGCAATGCTGAGTTTATGCAGGCGGGCTATGACGTGCAACTCAAATCGGTTGTAATGCTCAAAAATCACAACTCGACACTTCCGCTCGCAGCGAGCACCAAGGTATATATCGAAAAGCGCGAATTTACACCACAGCGTAGCTGGTGGACAGAGAAAGCCGAGGGCAAGAAGAAGGTTGGCTATGGCGTAAGTATCGGAATGCTCAGCAAGCACTTCAACATAGTCGAAAACCCCGAGGAGGCAGATTGTGCATTGGTATTTATTGATGGTCCGACAGTAGGCCGAGGTCACTCTACAGCCGATATGCAGGCGGGAGGAACAGGTTACATTCCTATCTCTTTGCAGTATGGCGACTATACGGCAGAGTACGCACGTGAGCAGAGCATCGCCGGTGGCGACCTCTACGAAAACTTCACAAACCGCACCTACAAGGGCAAGAGCACCACTACCGACAATAAGTATGAGATGGAGGCTGTGATCCGCGCCAAGAAGATGATGGGTGATCGTCCCGTAATCGTAGTGGTGCGCGTAAAGCGACCAATGGTAATGGCGGAGATCGAGCCTTATGCCGACGCCATTTTGTTGGGATACGAGGTGCAAAATCAGGCATACGTCGAGTTGATCAAGGGTAACGTCGAACCTTCGGGACTGCTGCCTATGCAGATGCCTAAGGATATGCGCACCGTAGAGCTGAATATGGAGGATGTTCCATTCGATCTGGAGTGCTACAAGGATGCCGACGGCAATGTCTACGACTTCGGCTTCGGCTTGAATTGGAGCGGCGTAATTAAGGATTGGCGTACAGAAAAATATAGAAAATATTAACATTTATCAAGATGAAAAAAGAGGTAAAAATTGGAATTTATGCAGTTGTAATACTGCTTTGCGCTTGGGCAGGTATTCGTTTCTTGAGCGGACTTGATGTATTTGGTCGCAGCCGCAACTATATGGCTCACTACGAGCAGGTAAGCGGTTTGCAGGATGCAGCAGCAGTGGTTATTAACGGCGTAAAGGTCGGACAGGTAACAGGTGTTAAGGTCAACCTCAAGAAGGGTGGAGTAGATGTTTGTCTTTCGGTGGATAGCGACTTCGATATTCCGGTTGATTCGAAGGCTATGATGTTCAGCGCAGGATTGATGGGAGGTAAGTCTATCGAGATTAAGATGGGCGAGGCTACCACCTATCTTAAGAGTGGCGACGACATCCAAACAGGTGTCGCACTCGATATGTTCGATACCTTGGCTAACGAGTTGGGCGATATCAAGGTACGTGTTACAACACTGCTCGACAATCTGAACCAAACCATTGCTGGTGTCGATTCGCTCGTTGATGACAACTCGAGAAATCTGACAGCAACCATCTCGAACCTAAATAAGGTTATGGCAGAGTTGAAGCGTTCGAACATCATTGGTAACATCGACGGATTTTGCGCTACACTCAACCAAAATGGTGCAAAGTTGGACAGCATTATCACCGACATCAACTCGGTTACCAGCTCTCTTAACGAGCAGAACGTGAGCGAGAAGTTGGTCGCTGCAATGAACGAAGTAAACACCCTGCTTACAAAGATCAACAGCGGCAATGGCACCGTGGGCAATCTCGTTACCGACGAGAAGTTGTATAAGGAGTTGGCTCAGGCATCGCAGAACTTGTCGCTCTTGTTGGCAGACTTGAAGGAGAATCCGAAGCGTTACATCAACGTAACCGTATTTGGCAAAAAGACATACGAGGAGAAGCAGGCAGACAAAGCCGCAAAGCGTGCCGCAAGAGCACAACGAAATGCTCAGCAGAGCACACAGCAAAACACACCGGTTGTAGAGTAGTAAAGCTGAAAAAGTGGCAAGGGGAGTAATATATCCATCCAACTTCGAGACGAAGATAGGTTTCAACCTTATTCGCGAACAGTGTGTTGCATTGTGTACGATGCAGCACGCTCGCGATTTGCTCTCGAGGGAGGAGTTTTCGACCATCAAGGATGAGATCGTTCGTCGCCACGCCCTCGCCGAGGAGATGCGACAGATACTGCTCTCCGAACGCGAGGCTCCAACCGAGGAGTTCTACGATATAAACGAGATAGTCGAGAAGGCGAAAGTAGAGGGAACCTTCCTTGAAGTTATGGAGGTGGTACAACTTGGCAAGGCGCTGATCTCGGCTGGCGACTTTGTGCAGTTCTTGCACAAGAACAGTGCCGAGCTCTACCCTACCCTCACCACATTGGCAAAACCGGTCAAGGCGTTGTGGCACATTGTGGCAGACATTCGTCGCATTATCGACGAGAGCAACACGGTGCGTGATGGCGCATCGGAGGAGTTGCGACAGATCCGCCAGCAAATTCGCCGCCACGAGGGGCAGGTATCGAAACGATTGCAGGCAATTTTGCAGGCTGCCAAGTCGAGCGGCATAGTCGAGAGCGACGCGTCGATATCCATTCGCGAAGGTCGTGCCGTAATCCCCGTTACGGCTGCCAACAAACGCAAGTTGAACGGCTTCATTCACGACGAGTCTGCTACGGGCAAGACCTTCTACGTAGAGCCTGCAGAGATAGTCGAACTGAACAATATGCTGCGCGAGTTGGAGTACGAGGAGCGCAGAGGGATTGTACGTATTCTGACCGCCTTCACCGACGTTGTTCGTGCCGACATCAAAGATGTTGAGCGCACCGAAGAGTTTATGGCGGTGGTTGATATGGTACGCGCCAAGGCTCGTTGGGCTATCGAGAACGGAGCAGGACGACCAATCCTTGCCGAGGATGATCGCTTGGTGCTGCACACTGCAAAGCATCCACTCCTGTCGCAATCGTTGAAACGTCAGAAACGAGCAATCGTACCTCTCGATGCTGAGCTGGATAGCGGCAAGCGCATACTCGTAATTTCGGGACCAAATGCAGGAGGAAAATCGGTCTGTCTAAAGACTATCGGCTTGTTGCAGTATATGTTCCAATGTGGCTATCCGATTACCGCATCCGAGTCGAGCGAATTGCCCGTATTCAACAAGATCTATATCAACATTGGTGACGAGCAGTCCATCGACAACGATCTCTCGACCTACTCATCGCATCTGCTCAATATGAAGGCGATGGTGGCAGGTGCCGACAGTAAGACGATGGTGCTGATCGACGAGTTTGGTTCGGGAACGGAGCCTGTAATAGGTGCAGCCATTGCCGAAGCAATACTCGAAAAGTTGGTGGCGAGTGGTTGCTACGGAGTTATTACCACCCACTACTCGAACATCAAGTATTACGCCTCGAACCACGAAGGTGTAACAAATGGAGCTATGATGTTCGATGTTCAGAACATACGCCCACTCTTCCGCCTTGAGTGTGGTAAGCCGGGTAGTTCGTTCGCCATTGAGATCGCACGAAAGATAGGTCTTTCAGAGGATATCATCGCCTCGGCAAAGGAGAAGGCGGGGTCGGAGCATATCGATCTGGAAAAACAACTACGCGAGGTTGCACGCGACAAACATTATTGGGCGCAAAAGCGTGAGCGTATACGCCAGACAGACCGCAAGGTCGAAGAGATGGAGCAGGTGCTGAGCGAGAAACTGTCGGGTATCCGCGAGGAGCGCAACCGCATCATCCACGAGGCGAAGGCGCAAGCAAAGGAGTTGGTCGCCGAAGCTAACCGACAGATCGAAAATACGATTAAGGGCATCCGCGAAGCGCAAGCCGAGAAGGAGCAGACCAAGTTGTTGCGTCGTGAGTTCGAGGAGTTCCGCGATGAGATAGAGGCGGACAACTCCGAGGATAACGAGCGTATAGAGCGCGAGATGGAGCGACTCCGTCGTCGCCAGCAGCGTCGCGAGGAGCGCAAGAACAACCCTACAACCAAGAACGAGCAGAAGGAGAGTCTGCCCGTAAAGAAGACTCTGCCATTGGAGATAGGTGCCAAGGTACGCCTTATGGGGCAGAATGGCGTAGGTGTAGTAAAAGAGGTACGTGGCAAGAGAGCGCAGGTGGCCTTCGGTGCAATCCTCACCACCGTCGAGGCGGCACGTTTGGAGGTTATATCATCTGCCGAGTTCAAGCGATCTACACGCCCCGAGACTCCGCGAACAATCATCTCGGCAGACATCTCGCAACGTCGTCTGAACTTCCGCTCACAGATAGACATTCGCGGAGAGCGCGTTGTCGAGGCGTTGGAGAAGGTGCAGACCTTGGTTGATGATGCCCTTATGGTAGGTGTAGGCAGTGTGACAATTCTGCACGGTAAGGGTACCGGAGCTCTGAAGGAGGAGGTGCGTCGTTATCTCCGTTCGCTGCCACAGGTTGCAAGTGCCGTAGATGACCATCCCGACAGAGGCGGTTCGGGCATAACAATAGTTACATTCAAGGATTAGCGCATATATTATGAAATATCTCTTATCGGACATAGCGCAAAAGGTTGGAGGTCGCCTCGTAGGATGCGATATGGAGGTCGTTGCAGTTGCTACCGACAGCCGTTCGTATGCTCTGTCGCACGACATCCTCTTTGTAGCAATGCAGGGCGTAAATCACGATGCTCACGACCACATTGCCGAGGTTATCGAGCGAGGTGTCAAAGCCTTTATGGTGGAGCGTGAGGTGGAACTTTCCGAAGGGTGTGGAGCTGTCGTAGTAGAGAACTCTCTCTCTGCCTTGCAACGCCTTGCCACTCATCACCGCAACTCGTTCAAAGGTACCGTCGTGGGTATCACAGGTTCTAACGGCAAGACCACAATCAAAGAGTGGATTGCACAGTGTGCTCCGCGCGAAGCACGCATCTTCCGCTCACCTCGCAGCTACAACTCGCAGTTGGGCGTAGCTCTATCACTGCTTATGCTCGACAACTCGTACGATGTCGCCATTATCGAGGCGGGAATATCGCAGCAAGGCGAGATGGAACGACTCTACCAAATGATCACCCCCGATGTGGTTATATTCTCATCGATAGGAGATGCTCACGAACAGGGCTTCTCGTCGTTGGAGGAGAAGATCGACGAAAAGATTCTCTTGGCACAAACCGCAGCGGATATAATATACCACTCCGACTATAAAGATCTGGCAGAAGTTATCGAGAAACGATATAATAACCGCAACCTTGTTGATGCTGCATCCACCGTACACGTTGCCAAGATGACAGATGATGCATCGCAACGAAATGCCGAGATTGTGGCCTCTTTTATGGCGGTTATGGGCTACGAGATGCCCGACCTCTCTCAACTGCAAGCCGTCGCTATGCGCTTGGAGGTCAAGCAGGGTATCAAAAATTCTGTTATTATCGACGACTCGTACAGTGTTGATCTGCACTCACTCTCCATCGCGCTCGACAATCTGCGTTCGGTGGCGGGTGGACGCAAGACAATGCTCATACTCTCCGACATCCTGCAGAGCAACAACGAACAGATATACAAAGATGTAGCACGTATGGTTAGTGAGGCGGGCATCAATAGATTTGTTGGTATTGGCGAGAAGCTTTGCGAGCACCGTGCAGAGTTTGGCAATGGCAGCATATTCTTCAGCTCGACAGAGGAGGCTTTGTCGGGTATCGACAAGGTGGATATCTCCGATTATGCCATACTTATAAAGGGTAATCGTGCCAGCCGCTTGGAGCGTATTTCACACCGCTTGGAACAGCATAGCCACACCACCGTATTGGAGGTAGACTTGCAGGCTATGGCTCGAAATATCAACTTCTTCCGTTCGAAGATTGGCTCCTCTGTCCGTTTGGTCGCAATGGTCAAAGCCTCGAGCTACGGTGCAGGCGAGACCGAAATCGCTCAAATGTTGCAGAAGCAGGGCGTAGCATATCTCGCCGTAGCTTTTGCCGACGAGGGCGTAGCTCTGCGCGAGGGAGGTATCACTATGCCTATCGTGGTGCTGAATGCCGACGATGCAAGTTTTGATACGATGATTGCCCACTCACTCGAACCCGAGATATACTCGTTCCGTTCGCTCTCCTCGTTTGTGCAGGCGGTGGAGCGTGCAGGCGAGATAAACTATCCTATACATCTTAAGATCGATAGCGGAATGCACCGCCTCGGCTTCTCGCGCAAGGATGTCGAGCAACTCAACGCCGAGCTTGCTCGCGTGGCACAAAGCGTGCGTGTAGCATCGATTTTCACCCACCTCTGCGTAGCCGACGATGCAACACAGAACGACTTCTCGCATCAACAAATTGCCGAATACGACGATATCAGCCAAGCTATTATGGCATCGCTGCCATACCGTCCACTGCGCCACGCAGCAGCGTCGGAGGCGATGTTGCGATTTGAGGAGGCTCGTTTCGATATGTGCCGTCTCGGCATTGGACTTTACGGTTTCTCGGTAACCGAGGGCGAGGCGTTGGAGCCAGTATCCACCCTCCGCACCCGCATTGTGCAGATCCGCACCCTTCACGAGGGCGACACCGTAGGCTATGGTCGTAACGGAAAGATCTTGAAGGAGAGTCGCATCGCCACAATCCCCGTAGGCTATGCCGATGGCCTAAATCGCCACCTCGGAAATGGTGCGTGGGAGATGATTGTCGCAGGTAAACGCGCCAAGACCATAGGTAATATCTGTATGGATAGTTGTATGATTGACATCACCGGCATCGAGGGTGTTGAAGAGGGCGACGAGGTCACAATCTTCTCGGCTGAAAAGGGTAACACCGCAGCCGATATGGCAGCCGTTCTCGGCACCATACCTTACGAGGTGCTTACCTCGGTGGCAAAGCGCGTAAAACGAATATACATCAATGAATAGAGGCGTTCTATATCTTATACCCTGCCCCATTTCGGAGGATACATTGCCCTACGATGTAACCCCCGAGGGCAATCGTAATGTGATAACCTCGCTCGACTACTTCATAGTCGAAAACCTCCGCTCGGCACGTCGCTTTTTGTCGAAGGCAGGTTTGTCGGGCAAGATCGATGAGTTGGAGTTCGACGAGTTGAGCGAACACACCACTTCGCCTCGCGATGTGGAGCGAATGGTGGCAAAGATTAAGGCCGGACGCTCGGCAGGTGTAATCTCGGAGGCGGGAGTGCCGGCAGTGGCAGACCCCGGACAACTCGTTGTCGAGGCGTGTCACCGCGCTGGTATCCGCATTGTGCCGTTGGTGGGCCCATCGTCGATTATTATGGCAGTTATGGCATCGGGATTGAGTGGTCAATCCTTCGCCTTCAATGGCTACCTTCCTGTCAAGGAGCCTGACCGCACACGCGCAATAAAGCGGTTGGAGAGCCGAGCATCGGGCGAACATCAGTCGCAACTCTTTATCGAAGCACCCTACCGTAATACCAAGTTGGCGGAGCAAATTCTCACCTCGTGCGGGGCGCAGACTCGCCTCTGCATAGCGTGCGACATAACCTCGCAGAATGAGTATATCCGCACCGCCACCATCACCGAGTGGCGCAAAGTGGGCTTGCCCGACATCAACAAGCGACCTACGATATTTATTATTGGATAGAGTGAAAATGCACAACGTAGGAGAATAATTCAAGGCATAGAAAAGCAAAATTATTGCGTGCTTGCAACTTTTTTACAAAACTTTTACTATATTTGCATTAAGAAAGATTTAGAAAGATATGCGCAATAACTCATCGAACTACTTTTTTTACTTTTACTTCTATTCGTGCGAGTAGGAGCGGTAGTTGATGTATGTAAGACATAATGACTTAGACCGCTACCTGAAAAGAGCGGTCTTTTTTTTGATAACCGAAAAATTAACTTTTTTAACCATTGACTATCTATTATAATAGATAGGGTACTGAAATTATGAAGAGGGTTGCAATACAGGGGTATCGAGGCAGTTTCCACCACATTGTGGCGGAGGGCATCGAGGGAGGCGAGGTCGAAATTCTCGCCTGCGACACCTTCCGCGAGGTTGCCCAAGCCGTAGAGCAATGCCGCGTAGACTACGGCATTATGGCTATCGAGAACTCGATTGCCGGCTCGATACTCCCCAACTATAATATTTTGCAGAACTGCAATGTCCATATCACGGGCGAAGCCTATCTGCGAATTCGACAAAATCTGATGGTCAATCGCGGAGTGGAGTTGGATGATATCCGCGAGGTGGAGTCGCACCATATGGCACTCCTGCAGTGCACCGACTACCTCGACAAACACCGTTGGCAACTTATTGAGAGTGCCGACACAGCGTTGAGTGCAGCACAACTCCAGGCGAGTGGTTCGCGCACCAAGGCGGTGATTGCAAGCTCGTTGGCTGCACAACTCTTCAACCTCGACATTGTAGCTCCCGATATCCACACCATCAGCGATAACTACACCCGTTTTCTGCGACTCGACTACTGCAATCGCAGCAACTCGGAGCCAATCCCTTGCGAGGGCGGAGGCAAGGCTTCTCTCTACTTCAAGATTAGCAACACCTCAGGCTCGCTCTACGACACCCTGGGTTGTTTCGAGGGGTTGAACCTCAATATGACAAAGTTGCAGTCCTACCCTATCCCTACCGAACCATGGCACTATATATTCCATACCGATATGGAGTTCTTGTCGGGTGCCGACTTCGCAAAGGCGGTGGAGCGGCTGCGCGAACGCAATGTCGAAGTACACATTTACGGCATCTATCAAAAAGGCAAAGATCTATGAAAAGAGCATACGATTTCGAATTGGCGTCACGATTAGGCTCGGTCACCGAGTACTATTTCTCGCGTAAGTTGCGCGAGATCGAGGAGATGCGACGCGCGGGAGCAAATATTCTCTCACTCGGCATCGGCTCTCCCGACCTGCCACCGCACCCATCCGTAATGGAGCGCCTTGCCACCGAGTCGGCTAAGCCCACATCTCACGGCTACCAATCCTACCGCGGTGCAGCAGAGCTACGCGAAGCATTCTCGACCTGGTACAAAACTCGTTTTGATGTGGCGCTTGACCCCGAAAGCGAGATTTTGCCACTGATAGGCTCGAAGGAAGGTGTTATGCATACGGTGATGACATATATCTCGAAAGGCGATAGGGTGTTAGTGCCTAACCCGGGCTACCCGACCTACTCGTCAGCCGTACGACTTGCCGAGGGAGAGGTGGTCTACTATGCACTCAGAGAGGAAAACGACTATATGCCACAGCTCGAAACGCTCCCTACCGAGGGTGTGAAGATGATGATAGTGAACTATCCGCATATGCCTACAGGAGCTGTAGCATCGAAGGCTGCGCTGCAAAAGATTGTCGATTGGTGTCGCGAGAACCATATTTTGCTCGTGAACGACAACCCGTATTGCTTTCTGCGAAACGACTCGCCACTGTCGCTTCTCGCAATCGAGGGTGCGCGCGACGTGGCCATCGAATTGAACTCGCTAAGCAAGAGCCACAATATGGCAGGCTGGCGAATTGGTATGATTGGCGGCAAGAAGGAGCGAATAGACGAAATTTTACGCTTCAAAAGCAACATGGATTCAGGAATGTTTTTACCTTTGCAACTTGCAGCCGCTACTGCTCTCGGTTTGGGCGATGAGTGGTACACCAAGCAGAACGAAATATACCGTCATCGCGAGGCAAAGGGGTTGGAGATTATGGAGGCTCTCGGTGTTGAGTGCCGTCCAAATCAGGCAGGACTGTTCTTATGGGGACGTGTTCCGAAGGGCGAAAACTGCTACGATTTCTGCGACAAGTTGCTCTATGATAAGCACGTTTTCCTCACCCCGGGCGGAATATTCGGCAGCGAGGGCGAAGAGTATATACGCATAAGTCTCTGCGCATCGGAGGAGTTGTTAGAGAGAGTGTTGGATAGAATAAATGGTTAGAGAGATGAATATCTGCATTATAGGTTTGGGTCTTATCGGAGGTTCGTTTGCCCTCGCACTACGCAAGCATGCGCTTGTCGAGCGAATATATGGCATCGACGCCTCGCCACGCAATGCCGAGAAGGCGTTGGAGTTGGAATTGGTCGATGAGTTGATCGAATTTGACAAGGTTACCGAGGTAGCCGATATTGTCGCACTCGCCACCCCTGTAGACACCATCCCACAATTAGCTATAAAGTTGCTCAACCGAGTGAATGACAATCAGATAGTATTGGACATGGGCTCTACAAAAGAGGAGCTTTGCGAGATAATCTGCCAACATCCGCGTCGTAACCGATTTGTTGCAACACACCCGATGTGGGGTACCGAACATAGCGGACCCGAAGCGGCTGTCAAAGGGGCTTTCGTGGGTTGCAATACCGTTTTGTGCGAGGTCGAAAGGTCCGATAACGACGCTATCGCTGCTGTCGAGAAGATGTTTACGACGATTGGTATGAAGATTATGCACATGTCGCCTGCACAACACGACACGCACGCTGCATACGTGAGCCACATCTCGCATATAACGTCGTTCATACTCGCCACTACCGTACTCGAAAAAGAGCGCGAAAGCGACACCATCCTTAGCCTCGCAGGTGGAGGATTTGAGAGTACAGTGCGACTCGCAAAATCTTCGCCCGATATGTGGATACCAATTTTGATGCAGAATAAATATAATGTGCTCGACGTTCTGCGTGAGTACATCCACCAGCTCGAGATTTTCCGCAAAGCCCTCGAGAAGGATAACCACACGGAGATCCGACAGACAATCGAGCGAGCAAATAGAATACGAAAAATTTTAGACAAAAAATAGGTTGTTATGGAGATGAAGAAACCTTTTATTATAGCCGGCCCTTGTAGTGCCGAGAGCGAGGAGCAGGTACTCACCACAGCACAAGCCCTTGCTGCAACAGGTAAAGTGAATATTTTGCGTGCAGGAATATGGAAGCCACGCACCAAACCCAATACCTTCGAAGGTATGGGAGTCGAGGCTCTGCCTTGGCTCATCAAGGCGAGAGAGGCAACAGGACTTCCGGTCTCTACCGAGGTGGCAAATGCCAAGCACGTAGAGAGCGCCTTGAAGTTTGATGTCGATGTGTTGTGGATAGGTGCCCGCACAGCCGCAAACCCATTCTCGATGCAGGAGGTTGCCGAGGCTCTGCGTGGTACAGAGAAGATGGTATTCGTAAAGAATCCGGTAAATGTCGATATCGATTTGTGGTGCGGAGCTGTGGAGCGACTTGCTGTTTGCGGAATCAATAATATAGGTCTGATACACCGTGGATTCTCGGGCTTTGGTGCAGGACAACTGCGCAACGCCCCAATGTGGCATCTCGCATTGGAGATGCGACGTCGTATGCCTGAATTGCCTATATTATGCGACCCATCACACATCTGCGGTAAGCGCGATTACATAGCCGACATAGCACAACAGGCTGCCGATTTGAACTATGACGGACTTATGATTGAGAGCCATATCAATCCCGATGTTGCACTGAGTGACGCAAAGCAACAACTTACACCTGAAGCACTTGCCAAGTTGCTCGACGCAATAAAGTGGCGTGCCGGAGAGTCTTCGTCCGAGAGCTATCGCACGGCTCTTATGGGTTTGCGCGAACAGATCGACAGTCTGGACCGTGAGATTATACAGCTTCTCGCAGCACGTATGGGTGTAGCCGAGAATATCGGACGCATCAAACGCGAGAATGATGTGCGTATTCTGCAAGAGTCGCGCTGGGAGGATATTGTAGAGCGCGCTCTGGAACAAAATCGTTCGCTCGGCCTAAGTGAAGAGTTCCTGCGCACGGTACTCGACGCCATACACATCGAGAGTATCGATCACCAAAACAAGATAATGAACGAATAGCAAAAATATGGTGTCCAACAAATTTTGGGCACCATATTTTTCCTTAATTGGCTCGCTCACAGACAACGCACAAAACAAAACAGACGACTTTTTCAAGTCGTCCGCTCTGCAATTACTGAGGTCTGAAGCGGATTCGAACCGCTGTACGAGGTTTTGCAGACCTCTGCCTAGCCACTCGGCCATCAGACCATTCCCGTATTTCGGTCTGCAAATATACTAACTTTTATCTAATCTGCAAAATTTCAGCTCATTTTCTGCAAATTATTTCCTTTTTACAACCAAAACCTCCCTATTCCTTATTATTCTTCAACCACTCTAAACGGCGAAGGTCTGGCAGATGGGTAATCTTGAAACTCTCGAAGCGCGCCTCAAAGCCCTTGCCATCCGGACACGCAGCCATCAAACCGACCATTACCGGTGTATTATCCGCGAGGTGGCAATTGCGCATCATCGTATAATTCTTATCGTCGAACGAGTAGAAAATCTCCACCGCATCGAGACGACGTATCGCCTTGATCCATATAAAATCGATGCTATGATCGAGCGTGATTACCGACCAATCGCTTGTATGATGTGTTACCACACACGAGATATTATACTTGCCATCCACAAATTCTATGCCCGCCTTGATATAGTTCTCCTTGTCGGTACGCAACATCAAGCCTGCCTGGTCGAAGCGCACCTTATAGTCGCCCGAGATCTTGACCTTAACCTCGAACTCGCCACCGCGAGTGGTATAGAGGAATGGTGCATCATCGACGGTAAAACCGTAGTGCGAGATACGCCAATAGTCGCTCTGAGGTGTCACCTGCATCGTAAGCTGATTGTTGGTTATGCTCCACGACTCCGGCTCGTTAAACCACTGCATACGTTCGAGTGTCTGTGCCTGCACCGCAATCACGGCCACTACCATCACCAAAAACATTGTAATTCTTTTCATTGTAGGGATAATTTATTGTTAGTATTACAAAGATAGGAAAATTTACCGAGAGTAGAATATCTTAAGCGCAAATAATCTAATTTTTCAGGATAGTGACTCGTTATATAAAAACGGAGTTTGGTTGAAAAAACGAAAATGTCTACTCCTTACACAGTACAAATGAGGGAAAAGGTTTATATTTGTAGTAACAAAATCTCTCTGAGATATGTAGCACATAGAGCAAGGGCATGTAAATTGCAGATATAAAACCCACTACTTATTAACCAATAAAACTTTCAACTATGAAAAAAGTAATTTTCTCTTTGCTGGCAATCTTCGCCGCAACAACCCTTTCAGCACAAAGCAAAGGCGAACTCTACATCGGAGGACAAATCGGCGTCGGCACAAACTCAGTAATTATTGAAGGTACAAGCGGCAACGCTACAACCTTCACCATCGCTCCGGAGGTTGGATATTTTGTTACCGACAAGATCAAGATCGGTGGAACAGTCGGCTATTCGTTGGAGTCAAGCGACGGCAACATCTCGCACGCCATAACCATTATGCCAAACTTTGCATACTATGTCAGACTGTGCGACAAGTTCTACTACACCCCGGGCTTCGAGATTGGCTTCGCCTGCGGCGTTGCCAAGGATATTACTATGCCGGGCTTTGGTGTAGGGCTCTCGCTCGGCAGCTTCGAATTCCGCCCAATGCAGAAGTTGGCTTTCTCGGTCAACCTGCTCTCGCTGAGCTATACGTTCCTAACGTACAAGGAGAAACCATATATCGATCTTAAGACCAACAACGTAAACTTCAACCTCGGCATCAACCCGTCGGTAGGTCTAAAGTACTACTTCTAAAAAACCTTAATTGTAAATCTGTAACGGATACTTACGTGGGTATCCGTTTTTTATTTTCTCATAGATTTTGTATATTTGTTTCATAAACTACAAAAAAACGAATAGTTATGGTAGAAATGGAGCCAAAAATCAAGGTCTGCAAATCGTGCAAGAATAGCACTTTTGACTATGAAAAGGGGATAGTGTGTTCTCTAACCAAAGAGAAACCTCAATTCGAAAAGAGATGTGACAACTATGTAGGAGATGGATTGCAAAAGGTAGAATCGCCAAAACATTCATATACAACCCGCAATCCAAAACTACATCGCGTAAATTCGGGAGCCGAAGATATACTAAATCTATGCCTCACTATATGGCTTGTCTTGGGCATAATTCTCTCACTCACTATAATTGCAACAGGTGTAGTATGTATCGGAACAGAGGATTTATTCGCCGACTCAACACCGTTGTTTCTCAATGAAATTGGATCGACAGCCGGCATTTCACTTATGATTCTTGGATGCATTACGCTATTCCTTACCGTACTCAAGTGGGCAATACTAAAGGTTATAATCAACATTTCGCGAAATCTGTTCAACCTTAACATCCGAGTAGAGCATATCTCTCACAAATAGAGGCATACAACCAAGTATAAACGAGGCTGTCTAATAGAAGACCATCTTCGCTCTCTCTATTTTGGGCTTTACGAACAATAAGCCCCCCGCACAGACATGGGGATTTAGGGGGTGGGTAACATAAATGTTGGCGGCAAAATAATATCGGTGGCATGTAGCTTAACTTACGGCACGAGCCTACGGCTCTCTACAACGGAAAACTAAAAGCGGAAAGCGGAAAACTATTTATAATTCTGCAA
>JAZNHC010000025.1:0-3481 GCA_045576755.1 Alistipes sp. | reverse complement strand
TAATCCTGCTACGCAGGCTTTTCCTCCTTCGCACCTCGGCATAGTCTGCAAGCAGCCTCTGCTCTCGGTTTGTCGTTGGTTCCGTTTTCCCACTACAAGCGAAAACCGAAAAACTAAAAGTTTTCCGTTTTCCGCTTTCCGTTTTCCGTTTTTTACTATCTTTGCCACCGAGATTAAGGAGACCACGATTAACTATGGAGTTTATCAACCAATTTATATTCGGAGAGGGTATTGCCCATTCGATATTTGTGCTGGCAATGGTTATTGCCGTAGGTACGCTTCTCGCCAAGATCAAGGTGGGCGGCATCTCGCTCGGTGCCACCTGGATTCTCTTTGCCGGCATCATGGCAAGCCACTTCGGAATGACGCTACACACCGACACACTCAACTTTGTACGCGATTTCGGACTGACACTCTTCGTATTCTCCATTGGTCTGCAAATCGGACCATCGTTCTTCTCGTCGCTCCGTCACGGAGGTCTGCGTCAGATGTGGCTATCGATAGTAACAATGGTGATTGGCGCGTTTGTGGCGTATCTGCTCTTTCTCGCCACCGACACACCTCTGCAAACTATGGTGGGCGTGATGGACGGAGCAGTAGCCAACACCCCTGCAATGGGTGCAGCACAGCAGGCATATCTCGATCTCACGGGCATTGACGACAAGTCCATTCCATTGAGTTTTGCCGTAGCCTATCCAATTGGCGTAGTGGCAGTTATCCTCGCATTTATGATCCTCCGCAAGGCACTGCGTGTAGATATCAACAAGGAGCGCGACATCGTAGCCAAGAGTATGGGTGGCAACAAGTTCGCCGCCAAGTTTTCCATCGAGGTCACAAACAGCCAGATGGACGGCAAGAGCGTAGGTGACATCCGTCAAATCATTGCACGTCAGTTTGTTATCTCACGTATCTCGCACGACGGCAACAAGGCGTTCATAGCCGATGCATCGAGCAAAGTCTACTGCGGGGATAAGGTCTTTGTGGTGTGTGGAGCCGAGGACAAGGAGGCGATTTTAGCCTTTCTCGGACGCGAAATCGAGATGCTCGAGGAGGAGTGGGGTGAGTTCGAAGGACAGCTTGTATCGCGCCGTATTGTAGTCACACAGCCCGATATCAACGGCAAACGTTTTGTCGATTTGCGCCTACGTACCAAGTACGGCATCAATATCACTCGCGTAAATCGTGCCGGTGTCGATATTATTCCGCACCAGGGAATGGAGTTGCAACTCGGTGATAAAGTGATGGTTGTAGGCTCTGAAGAGGCAATTAACGAGGTCTCGAAACTGCTCGGTAATTCGCTGAAGAAGCTGCACGAGCCACACATCTTCACTCTCTTTTTGGGTATTGCGTTGGGCGTTTTGGTCGGCTCTATTCCGTTTATCGAGGCTCCGCAACCCATCAAACTCGGCTTGGCTGCAGGATCTATGCTTATGGCAATTATCATTGGTCGTTTCGGCACCCATTGGCACCTTATCACCTACACCACACTCAGCGCAAACCTTATGTTGCGTGAGGTTGGATTGGCTATGTTTCTCGCCTCGGTGGGATTGGCCTCGGGCAACGGATTTGTCGATGCTGTAGTCAATGGGGGATATATATGGCTGCTCTACGCACTTATCATCGCCGTTGTGCCATTGTTGATCGTAGGCGTTTATGCGCGTCTTCGCTACAAGATGGATCTCTTTACCATTATGGGAATGTTGTCGGGCAGTATGACCAACCCAATCGCTCTAAACTACGCCAACTCGTTGGCAGGTAGCGATATGCCTGCAATCAGTTACGCCACGGTCTATCCATTGGCAATGTTTCTCCGTGTGATTATTGCACAGACAATGATCTTGATGTTAGTGTAGGGTAGAGAGGTTATTTGACCTCGAAATCGAGCAGGGTAGTACCGTTGAGTGCAACCTCCACTCGGTGTCCAATCTGCACCGAAATAGGCTCTGTTGCTGCAACGTATACCACGTCGCCCGTCTTGAGCGTAAGCAACTCAGAAGCACGTGCAAGAGCACCATCAAGAGAGAGTTTTATGGCATCCAAATCGCTGTAAAACTCCGAGTTACCAATCTTTATCTCAAGCGCACCTTTATCTACTGATGCCGGCAAAACCAACTCTGGTGAGAGAGCTATAGACTTATCGAAGCAGTATGCCTCGTCGCAAGGACGGGTGAGGGCGCAATTACGTTCAACAACATCCTGCGCCGTAAATGCAACCGCCACGCCTACAGCATCATAGCAACGCGAAGCAAACCTCTCGTTCATACACTTTGCCAATCGCGTTACACGCAAGAAATAGCCCACCGTACAGCGCATATCCTGCGAGAACGAGGGCATATAAAAATCGTCATTATTGCGCAACACCGACGAGTCGGAGCGAACTGTCAAATATAGGTCATCTGCGCTGTGCAGAGCATTCTCAACACATACTATCTTCATCTTCTCAACGAATTAACAATATCCTTGGCGGTGCGACGACTTGAGCCCTCGCCACCCATCAACGTTTGGAGTTCATCAAAGTCGGCCAACATCCTTGCGCGAGCCGAGCCACCCTTCAATATGGAGCGCAACTCCTCGCTCACAGCCCCAACATCAATTTTATTCACCACAATCTCGCGTACGCACTCCCTGCCGAGATTTATATTCACAAGCGAGATATACGGAATTTTCAGTACTATAGGACGCAACCACTCATACAACTTTGGCACGTGGTATAGCACCACTTCGGGCGTATTCATCAACGCTGTTTCGAGGGTTGCCGTACCCGATGTAACGATTGCTGCCTCGGCATAAATCAGCGTGTCGTAGGTCTTATTGCATACCACCTTAACCTCCGAGCCTTGCAGAATCTTCTCGTAGAGTTCTCTTTCGAGCCAAGGCACCGCAGCCACCACAAACTGATAGTCGGGGAAGTTGCGCGAAATGGCAATCATATCCGCCAAATTATCCTTAATCTCCGACCTGCGACTACCCGCCAGCAGAGCCACAATAGGGCGCGTATCAAGTCCGTTTTCGCTCAAGAAAACCTCTCGTGACGGCATTGTCGCCTTGTATTGCGCTATCGAGTCGCACAGCGGATTTCCGCAAAATACCGGCTCTATGCCCTTCGAACGGAAATAGTCAGTTTCGAACGGAAAGATAGTGTAGAGCCTATCGACATATTTGCGAATCGACTTCACACGCCACTCCTTCCACGCCCACACCTTCGGGGCGATATAGTAATAGACCTTCAAGCCCTTTGCCTTTGCCCACTTGGCTATGCGCATATTGAAGCTCGGATAGTCTATAAGTATCACAACATCAGGGTTAAACGCCTCGATATCGCGCTTGCACTCGTCAATCTGAGAGAATATCGTTTCTAGGTTTCGCACAACCTGCGCAATACCGAAAAACGATGTTTCACGATAGTGTTTTGCGAGGTTTTCCCTGCCACCTACCTCTGCCATCTTGTCGCCACCCCAAAAGCGGAACTGCGCCTCGGAAT
>JAZNHC010000024.1:0-4139 GCA_045576755.1 Alistipes sp. | reverse complement strand
GGCCTCCGACTTGTAATTGACGATATGGGCAACAAAGTCATACACGCATCGTACGAGCATATCGAGTTCGACATAAAGAGTGGCACATTCTCAGCCAAGCGCGACGGATATAACTACCTTATCGACTACAACGGCAAGATTATTCGTAGGGTCCCCATTCCGAAGAGGGAGATTGCAGTTGAGGTATAACAATGGGAGTGTCTAACAAGTTTAGACACTCCCACTATGTTTGAAGCTGTATACTTAGTACACGAACTCGTCGCTCTCCGTTCCGAAGCCCGGGAGCAGTGCGCTGTCACCGTAGCCCCTTTCGGCTACGACCTCAAAAATCTCGAAATTTGGTTTAATGTAATTTTTCATAGTCGTATCGTTTTAGGGGATTATTAGATTGTTGGTGCTACCGAGAGGAATGTACAACCATCGTAGTTGTCAGTGCCTGTCCAGACTGTCTCCTCGCCACTTCCGTATATGTAGTTATAGAAATTGCTGCTGTCCACCACATTGATCTTTTCGATGTTATCCTCAAGGTTGTATTCAGAGAAGGTTCCACCGACCTTGCAATTGGTCACCTGGTAGGTCTCGCTACGAGGCGTACCCGAAACAATACCTACGCCCGTGTACGGAATTAGATTGCCGTCGTTAATCCAATATCCGGAGATGTTACAGTACGACTCAGCATTTGCAAAGCTTAATAGATTACTACCTACAACTCCTCCGACGTAAGCGACATTTTCAGCGTCGGTGTTGCCATAGCTTCCGTGTGCCACGACATCGCCCGTATTAACAAGCTTGATTGTGCTATCAATCACGCCAGATGTACCTATCATACCGAATATACCTCCGACATACATGGAACCTACAGAGCCTCCCGTATAGGAAACTTTACCTGTATTGATAATCTTTGCTTCGCCTTCTCCACCATTGAGCAGCTGACAACTTATGTGATAACCAAATACACCTGCTACAACGACAGAGCTTTTAGCATTCTTTCCGCCAATGGCTACATTTCCGCTATTTACAAACGAGCCCTTGATGGTTACGGTAGAAGCACTGAGGGTCGCGATACCACCTGCGAGTCTGCAGTTGCCACTGACACGTGCGCTCGCTGTTCCGTTCATAATGACATTACCAGCATTTAGGCAATCCTCCATCACTACCGGAGCAACGTTCTCCTGACGAGCATAGAAACCTGCCGAACGTAAGGAGCCGGCACACTTGAATGTATCGGTAAATTCGAGATCTCCATAGTTGCCACATCGTACGAATGTTCTTAATTCTTCCGAAGCAGTTACCAACTCGGTAATACCTCCAACAAAGGTGTCGGCACCCGAATCGGAGCCCTCTATCGACGAAGATCCAACCTCACCCGACAAGGTAATCTTACCATAGTTATTACACTCGGTCCAAGTCTTTCCGGCATTTATGAATGCTGCCGACATACCTCCGCAGTGGAACGTAGAACCTGTCTTTCCGGCCATAGTGATTGCACCATAGTTAGCGCAGGATGTTGCATCCATATCAAAGTCGTATGTCACACCCGACAGATAGAGGCGAGTCTTTGCACTTGTTACTCCCGAGAAGTATATATTACCCTTGGTGGAATCTTTCGCATCGCCATTTATGAGCGAAGTTGCGTTACCCGAACAACGATGTGCTACACCCGAGAGATATATTGTAGCTGCTGTACCCGTTACGGTGAGATTTCCATAGTTAATCAGGTCGCTGCAAACGTGCGGTTTTGTGTCGCTGTCGATAGTCGTTGTTCCCAAACATCCGGAAACGACAGCACTACTGGTTGCTGTTCCCGCCATAGTTATATTGCCATAGTTACGCAAACCTCTAACGGCGTATGAAGTTGCATTCCAATCAACCACGTTGCCGAGACAGCCACTAATGCTACATCTTGTGCCAATTTGTGCACTCTCGGTAATATTGATTGTTCCGTGATACTCCGCATCGGTATAACCCATCTTGTGAATAGCAGCAAGACCTCCAACTACAAGACCTCCGCTGCAAGTTCCGCTAACCTCGATATCGGTATCACACCTTTCGCCGCCTTGAGTTGCATAGGTAATACCTATCAAACCGCCAACAGTCACCTCACAAGAGGATGTTCCCGAAAAGGTAATCTTACCATCGGCCTCAAACGGCTCGCTATTGTCGAGGTTAGTACTGAGATATCCTACGATACCTGCAACACGCAACTGCGAGATTGTCTTGGTGCTCTTCTCTGTCCATTTACCGTTTACGATAATATCGGCGTGGTTTTTACCTCCGTAGATACGGCCCTCGGTCTTGTAACCGTAAAGTCCGCCGATAACATAGTTTCCGTTCTTGTAATCATTGGAGGCCGTAGCGCGCTGGCCACTGGTGTAGAAATCACCCGAAACGGTGATTGTTCCCTCCTTGTTGTTTACATTGCGATAGCCGCGAGCTTGAGCGTAGGCTACAATGCCGCCAATACGGACAGTACCGGCTGTAGTACCTGGGCGTCCCAGACCTACATTGATGGGAGCATTGTTCGAACAATCCTCGACATTAAAACCGATCTTGTAACCGCTGTCGGTATTACTATATACAACATATGCCGCAACACCAGCAATGTCAATAGTACCGCTGGCAACCGAACCCTTGAGGAGGTTTATAGTTCCGTAGTTGTGCGAATTCCTATGCGCGCAACTGTTTGTTCTACCGCCAATACCTGCGACATTAACAATATTCGTTATTACAGTCTCCTCCTTAACCTCTATTTCACCACGATTGATATTGTTCTCGAATACAGGCATTAACGCTGCGTTGTTGGTAACACACCTTGCATAACCAACAATACCTGCCAAGTAGAGGGAGTAGATCTTATTGTTAGCAGAGAGTTTACCGGTATTTATCGAGTTGCTGACATGACCCGAAACATTGTCTTCGCTCGAAAGTCCCAAAATACCACCCATATAGAGGTAAGGATCTACAGCTGTGCTGTGTCCAAATGTCAAATTGCCGCTATTGGTCGATTTGTTCACATAGGAGGTAATCGTAGTGGCATCACTCTTTGTGAAGACGTGTACACGGCCTACGATACCACCAAAACTCTGCGTAAATTGAACGGCCTGAGCATCTGCAAGAGGTTTTGTGATTGTAATCTTCGCACTGTTGCGGCACGATTCAAATACCACACCATATGCAACTCCAACCACTCCACCAACATTTACGCGAGTCTCCGCTGCGCCCTCAGGAATAGTCAGCGTCTCGTTATTCACATTGATAGTACCCGATACCGAGCAGTGCTCTACGATTGGGCTAATAGTATCTGTAGCCGAGATCGAGCAAGCCAACGCTCCGCTATGCAAAAGACCGTTAACCTCGATATTTACCTCGCGCAAGTGCAAACCCTTGATCGAAGCGTTTGTAGTGCCGAACAGCGGAGCGGTCAAGCCTTTGATAGCATATCCATTACCGCGAACGGTCTTAGCATAACCCTCGATTGGAGTCCAAGCCTCGCCTGTCATATCTACGTCAGCCACGAACAACACATCCTTCTCCAAGGTTGGAGCGGCCTCGGCAAATGCCTTCAAGGTTGCCACGTCCTTAACTACAAACACTTGGTCGGTAGCCGCGTAGTTGATATTGCTTGAGAACTCGCGTACCTTGCCAACCGACAAAGGTTTCTCGTCACCCGCCTTAACAGTTGCATACATCACGCCGCCATCAACGTCGTAGAGGGTTACGTACAACTCGTCATAAACGCCTGCAGGAACTGCAACGTGAATGTAAGTTGGCTCAGCCGAGAGCTGAACACCCTCGCCAAACGAATACTCGATAACCTCCTTCGAAGAGGTAGTCGATTTCAACTCACCCGTTGTGAAGTCGAGATCGAAAGCACCTGCGATAGGGGCGCGGTTTACATTCGAAATCTGCGCCATAGTGAGCTTTGCCGATCCGACAACGCCAATCTTCAATACACCGGTGAGGTGGTTCAATTGCAATCCCACTCCACTCTCGCTGTAGGCATACATTGTTGCTACACCTTTACCGAACGAAGTGTTCGAAGTGTAAGCCTGCTTGTCGGCAAAGAGTACCTGACCTGCAGGGGCTGCAGGGTAGGCAATAGCGTAAGGTGTTGAAACACCCGAGATTGCGAAGGTTGC
>JAZNHC010000023.1:0-10100 GCA_045576755.1 Alistipes sp. | reverse complement strand
ACGGTTCGCGTAGTTGGTAACTTTGTGGATATTATCGCTATGCGCCACCACATCGAGGGCGCGCCATTAGCTGCAACAAATGTGTCGCGCGTACCTATTATCAACGCAGGAGATGGCTCGCACGCACATCCAACACAGACTTTGACCGACCTCCTCACCATTACACGTGAGTTAGGACACCTCGATAACCTTACGATAGGTTTCTGCGGTGATCTGCGCTTTGGTCGTACCGTACATTCGCTTATCAAGGCGTTGTCGCGCTACGAGGGAACAAAGGTTATCCTTATTGCTCCGGATGAGTTGCGTTTGCCTGACTATATCAAGCACGATGTATGTGACCGCAACGGCATAGAGTACCGCGAAGTGTCCTCTATCGAGGAGGTTATGGGCGAGTTGGATGTGCTCTATATGACTCGAGTGCAGAAGGAACGCTTCCTCGATGAAGAGGAGTTTGATCGCGTGAAAGATTGCTTTGTTCTCGATGCCGAGAAGATGGCTTTGGCTAAGGAGAAGATGGCTGTATTGCATCCTCTTCCTCGTGTAAACGAGATTTTGAAGGAGGTTGATGCCGATCCTCGCGCAGCATATTTCCGTCAGGTAGAGAATGGCAAGTTTGTGCGTATGGCGCTGATATGCCGTTTGTTGGAGTGGGCAAACGACGATTCTAAGCAGAATAAGGGACACGATGTAGTTGAGATTGAAAATCTCACTTGCCCGAACCACAAGTGCATCTGCAACAACGAGAATGTAGATAAGAAATTCCATTTGGCAGAGGGTGGCGTATATCGTTGCCTCTATTGCGATACAAAAGCTAAATAAAGGTAATGAAAAGATTTCTTCTGACAATTACAGCTATGTTTGTTGCTTTGACCACTATGGCAGAGCAACTTACATCTCCGGACGGAAACCTCGTTATGACTTTCCGCCTTACCGAAGGTGGCAAGCCGACCTACTCTCTAACCTACAAGGGTAAAGAGGTGGTTAAGACAAGTGCACTCGGTTTCGAGTTTGTAGATAACGCATATCACAACTACGGACACTACGACGAGGTAGTTCCGCGTCCTGTCTACTCTATGCGCGAAGGATTTTCGCAGAAGGGTAGCGAGACGGCCTCTTTCGACGAAACTTGGGTTCCCGTGTGGGGCGAAAATAGCAAGATTCGCAACAACTACAACGAGCTACTTGTAAAGTTATGTCGCGACGAGCGAGGATTCTTGCTTAATATCCGTTTCCGACTTTACAACGACGGACTCGGCTTCCGCTACGAGTTTCCAGCACAAAAGAGTAAGAAACTCGCCTATTTCGTAATCAAAGAGGAGTACACCGAGTTTGCAATGACGGGCGATCATATGGCTTATTGGATACCTGGTTGCTACGACACGCAAGAGTATGAGTATGCTGCTTCGCGTATGAGCGAGATTCGCAATATGATGTCTACCGTGCGCGAGAATGTAGGTACGGCATCCATTCGCACATTCTCGCCTACGGGTGTGCAGACATCATTACAATTACGCTCGGACGATGGTTTATACATCAACATCCACGAGGCTGCACTTGTGAACTATTCTTGTATGCACCTCGATTTGAACGACAAGACAAATATCTTTACTTCGCACCTTACACCCGACGCTCTTGGTTATAAGGGTTGGTTGCAGGCTCCGTGCCACTCACCGTGGCGAACTATCGAGGTTGCTGACTCGGCGTGTCGCATCCTCGAATCAAACCTTGTTCTCAACTTGAACGAGCCTTGCGCTTTGGAGGATACGTCATGGATTAAGCCGGTAAAATATATCGGTGTTTGGTGGGAGTTGATGCTCGGCAAGAGCAGATGGTACTATACCAAAGATTTCAAGGGTGTAAAACTCGGAGAGGATGACTATACAAAGGCTCAACCTGTCCCTAATCACGGAGCAAATACCGAGAATGTACGTCGCTACATCGATTTCGCCGCAGAACACGGTTTCGACCAGGTTCTGGTAGAGGGCTGGAATATCGGCTGGGAAGATTGGTTCGGATGCAAGAAGGAGTATGTTTTCGATTTCCAGACCCCATATCCCGATTTCGATATTAAGGCGTTGAACGAGTATGCCCATTCGAAGGGCGTGCGTCTGATGATGCATCACGAAACATCCTCCTCGATTCGCAACTACGAGCGTCATATGGAGGCTGCCTACTCGCTGATGAATAAGTATGGCTACACTTCAGTTAAAAGCGGATATGTAGGCGATATTCAGCCACTTGGCGAATTCCACTTCGGTCAATTTATGGTAAACCACTACCTCTACGCCGTAAAGGAGGCTGCCAAGCACAAGATTATGGTCAATGCTCACGAGGCTATTCGTCCAACAGGATTGTGCCGCACCTATCCAAACCTTATTGGCAACGAGTCGTGTCGTGGTACCGAGTACTACACCAACGCAAATTCGGGTATCAAGCCACACCACGCTACAATTATGCCTTTTACCCGTTTGAATGGTGGACCTGTGGACTACACTCCTGGTATCGTAAATTGCAAATTTGCCGACCAAACAAAATCTACGAAGAAGGCAAAGCGTTGCGTAATGGCAACTATCTGCAATCAGTTGGCGCTCTATGTAACGATGTACTCTCCGCTGCAGATGGCAGCCGATCTGCCCGAGAACTACGAAAAACAACCAAAGGCGTTCCAATTTATCAAGGATGTTGCAGTCGATTGGGACGAGAGTCACTACCTTGCAGCCGAGCCAGGTGACTATATCGTTGCAGCGCGTAAGGCGAAGGGCAAGGGCGAGTGGTTTGTAGGAGGTATTACCGACGAAAATGCACGCGAGATACCTATCTCATTCGATTTCCTCGATAAGGGCAAAAAATACGAGGCGACAATCTATGCCGATGGTGAGGATGCCCACTATATGGACAACCCTCACTCATACACGGTTACAACTCGTAAGATAACTTCAAAATCGAAGATGACCCTGCGCCTTGCTGCCGGTGGAGGAGTGGCGATTTCGATTAAAGAGGCAGAGTAGTATACTTTACAAATAAAGCACGATAGAGCGAGAGATTATGAAATTTCTCGCTCTATTTTGCATATTAGAAAAATAATTATTAAATTTGCGGAGAAGATTGGGGAATATAAACTCAAACTGACAGTTAGGTAAATCACATTAACAATTTATATTAACTAAAACTTATCTATCATGAAGGCAAAGTATCTACTTTTGGCTCTCGCATTTGCTTTTGTTTCGACAACGGCATTTGCGCAAAGCAATGGCGCGGTGAGTGTATCAGAAAATCAGACTCCACAGGAGTTGTACAACAAGGGGTTCGCATTGTACGAAAATGAACAGTACACCGAGGCCATCAAATACATTGTCCCGGCTGCAGAGCAGGGACACGCTTTAGCGCAGACTTTATTGGGATTGTGCTATTACAATGGCAATGGCGTAACTGAGGATTCGTCGCAAGCTGCAGAGTGGTGGCGCAAAGCGGCTGATCAAGGCGAAGGCTTTGCGCAATATGCATTGGGAATCCACTATTCCAGATTAGGTAAGAGTTATGCAGAGCAACTCAAATGGGACGAATCGACTATGGCATACAGCCTCGCTGTTGTCTATCTGCAAAAATCGGCAGATCAGGGTGACGATGATGCTCTAAACGAGTTGGGAGAATGCTACTATTACGGCCATGGAGTGAGCCAGAACTACACTAAGGCAGTAGAGATGTATACAGCCTCGGCCGAAAAGGGTAACAAAGAGGCTCAGTACAACTTGGCATACTGCTACGAAAAAGGCTTAGGTGTTTCGAAGGATAGTAGCGAGGCAATAAATTGGTATCGCAAAGCCGCCGAGCAAGGTCACAATCTGTCGCAGTACAAGATGGGAAAGCACTATTACAATGCGGGAATAAACTACGAAGACAACAACCAGTCTAACGAGGCTATGATGTCATTCTCGCTTGCTACTGTCTACTTCAAGAAGGCTGCTGACGAAGGTCACGATAATGCTCAATATTATTTAGGTGAGTGCTACTATTATGGTAGGGGCGTAACTCAAAATAATGCAGAGGCTATAAAGTGGTATACCGTAGCTGCTGAGCAGGGTCACATCTTGGCTCAGAAGGATTTGGGCTTGCGCTATTACTATGGCAATGGCGTTGATCAGAACCACGCAGAGGCTGTGAAGTGGTTTACAAAAGCAGCAGAACAGGGCAACAGCACCGCGCAGGATTTCTTGGGAGATTGTTACTTCTACGGACGCGGAGTTAGCGAAAACAACTACGAAGCATTTAAGTGGTATAGCAAAGCTGCCGAGTCGGGCAACAGCTATTCGCAATTCTCAGTGGGTCGTTGTCACTACTACGGCTACGGCACAGCCGAGAATAACGAGCAGGCTATTAAGTGGTTCTCGCTTGCTGCTGAAAATGACCATACAGAGGCTCAGCACTATATGGGACTCTGCAACTACCACGGTCATGGTACTGAAAAGAATTATGGAGAGGCTGTAAAGTGGTTTACGAAGGCTGCAGAAAGCGGTTTAGCCAAGGGTCAGTACTATTTGGGATTGTGCTACTACTATGGACGCGGTGTAGCAGAAGACAACGCACAGGCGTTGAAGTGGTTCAAATCGGCTGCCGAGCAGGAGCACACACAGGCACAGTACTACATGGGTCAATGTTATTACTACGGCTATGGCGTAACCAAAGATTACTACACTGCTGTGGCGTGGTATACCAAGGCTGCCGAGAGTGGCGATGCAGATGCGCAGTGCGACTTGGGCTATTGCTACAGCCAGGGTCATGGCGTTACCCAAAGCGACTACGAAGCTGCTAAATGGTATCTCAAAGCTGCTGAAAATGGCAGTGTTGCAGCTCAAAACAACCTCGGTATATTCTACCAGCACGGACGTGGTGTAACTCAGGATTATTACGAGGCAGCAAAATGGTATCTCAAGGCAGCCGAGAATGATAACGCAACGGCACAAAATAACTTGGGCGAATTATATTATTTCGGTAGGGGCGTTACCCAGAACTATTATGAAGCTGCTAAATGGTATCTTAGATCGGCTGAGCAGGGCAATAAATTTGCGCAATACAATATTGGTTATTGCTACTACCATGGTAAGGGTGTAACACAGAATACGACTGAGGCTAAAGCTTGGCTTACAAAATCTGCCGAACAAGGCTACGAAGAAGCAACAAAGTTGCTGCAACAAATTCAGTAACACAAACGACCTCCATCGCGGAGGTCGTTTTTTGTTATATGACATTCGGTGCTATGACCTTAATAGCACCAACAGAGAGAAAACACCCACGCCCTCTCTGGTATCGAAAACAATACCCGAGGGTGGGAAGCGTAGGGAATATAGGGAGTTTAAGGATGCAACTATCCCTAAATTCTCTAATTTTCCTAAAAGCTAATTACCAATAAAAGTTTTCCGTTTTAGGCTCTCCGTTTTCCGTTTTTTAGTATCTTTGTGCCAAAGATAGAGAACTATGGCAAGAAAGAAAGGACCTATGCCCCTGATTGAGGGGTTGGAGATAACAACTTTGGCAGCTGAAGGCAAGGCTATGGGACACCACGAGGGCGTGGTGATATTTGTGCCGATGACTATTCCGGGCGATATTGTAGACATTCAGATTACCAAGCGTCACCGTCGTTTTATGGAAGGTAGGGTAGTACGCTTTGTTCACAAATCTGAGAACCGAGTGGAGCCCGTATGTAAGCACTTTGGCATCTGTGGCGGCTGCAAATGGCAGAATCTTCCGTATCAGACACAGCTCGACTACAAGACTCAGCAGGTATGCGACCAGCTTGTACGCATCGGCAAACTTGACATCCCCGAGGTGCGTCCATGTCTTGGCTCGGAGCAGCAGTTCTACTATCGCAACAAGATAGAGTACACATTTGCGGACCGTCGTTGGCTCACCTACGAAGAGATTGCGGAGCAGGGCGATATCGCGCCACAGCCGGCACTCGGATTTCATATTCCGAATATGTTCGACAAGATTCTCGACATTGATGAGTGCCACCTTCAGGCATCGCCATCGAACGAAATTCGCAACTATATAAAGAGTTTCTGCATAGAGAATGGTTATTCGTTCCACAATGCTCGCGCTCACGAGGGACTGATGCGAGGAATAATTCTCCGCACCGCCTCCACAGGCGATATTATGCTTACGATAATCTTCAACGAAAACAACGAGGAGCGCATATCGGCTCTATTCAATGCCGTATTGAAGGAGTTCCCGCAGATTACATCAGCGATCTACTTCATCAACGAGAAGTGGAATGACTCGACAGGCGATTTAACTCCAATTTGCTATGCTGGCAAGGATCATATTATGGAGGAGATGGAGGGCTTGCACTTCAAGGTTGGTCCGAAATCGTTCTATCAGACAAACTCCAAGCAGGCGTACGAACTCTACAAAGTTACACGTGACTTTGCAGAATTACGCGAAGATGATACCCTCTACGACCTTTACACAGGTACGGGAACAATTGCTAACTTCTGCGCCAAACGTTGCAAAAAGGTTGTAGGCATCGAGTATGTGCCCGAAGCTATCGAGGACGCAAAGATCAACTCTGCAATCAACAATATCGAAAATACGGTATTCTATGCCGGTGATATGAAGAAGGTGTTGAGCAACGACTTTATCGCCAAGAATGGTCGTCCGGACGTTATCATTCTCGACCCACCACGCGCAGGTGTAGATGAGCCCGTTATCGAGGTTATTCTGAATGCTGCACCCGAGCGCATCGTATATGTAAGTTGCAACCCTGCAACCCAAGCTCGTGACTTGGCGCTTATGAACGACAAGTATCGTATCGTAGCCGTTCAGCCGGTGGATATGTTCCCGCATACTCACCACGTTGAGAATGTGGTAAAACTCGAAAAACGATGAAGAGGAAGTACGCTCTAATAATATCGGTTTGTGCGACACTTTGTATTGCTATTTCGTTTTCGACTGTTGGTCGCGAAAAACGAAATACTCAAAAATCAACGAAACGCGGTAATTTGGAGCTTACTATCTATGACAGTACGACATTATCGGCAAATAGGCACGGCTGGGCAGAGCTGCCATCCATCTCGACAGGAGAAAATTTAGAGTATGGCTTTCACGACAAATTGCCTTCGGATACACTCCTGCGCAACTACTCATTTTGTTTCGACAAGGAGAAGAGGTGTGCGATATGGGTTGCCTATCCGCTCCACGAGTGTTATCTTGGCGATATTTCGCGCAACGACAAATGGCGTTTTGACCCCGACTATATCGACGATGGTTACGAGCCCAACGTAAGATACGCATACAAGTTCGACCCGAACAGTCCCTCTACGCACGATAGAGGACACCAACTGCCGTCTGCAGACCGGACAAGGAGCCAAGAGGATAATATGACGACATTCTATGGCACCAACGTAACGCCACAACTTGCTGCACTCAATCGAGGCAGATGGAAGTCGTTGGAGGATGACGTTCGCAAATGGATATGCAGCGACACACTCTATGTTGTGAGTGTTGCACACTTCGAGAGTGGAGTAACATACAACCTCATACGCGACAATGGCGGAAACGGCAAGGAGTGCCCGATACCGACAGGCTACTACAAAGTGCTACTGCGAACAAAGAGTGGTAACACAGGCAAAAGTGTAGTCGATTGCAGTGCAGATGAGTTGCAGTGCATAGCCTTCTGGATCGAGCACATAGCAAAGCCCGAACGCAGAGCAATAAGCGTCGCCGAGTCAGAACGAAGAACAGGAATAACATTCTTCCCAAACGTTCCAAATGCTCCTAAGGAGACTTTCGATACACAGTTTTGGCAATAGAACAAAAAAGTCGAGTTCGAAGTGAACTCGACTTTTCTACTATTTCACTGTTAGCAACCGCGGTATATTGCATCCGATAAGATTACCAACTATTGCCGAAATCCACGGCACGATATAGTTTACGGGAGCGCCATCGGCTGTAAGGAAATCAACTCCATAATAGAAGATATCGGCAACGCAGTGGGGTAGTCCGCAGAGGATGAACACGGGCACTCCAAACAGAACCGTCATCCACTTATTCTCGCGACCATAGCGCACCGCTATCTCCATAATAAATCCGGTGCCTATGGCACGAACAACGATACGCCACCAATCAGCAGTGGTGCGATCTGCTATGATCTTCGCAACAACCTCCTGTGCTTGAGCAATAACCGTCTCGCTCGATACAGCAACGAGGATTGTCATTGCCATAACGCCAATCCAATTGCCAAAGAGGATATAGAACAATCGCCCCCAATCTTTTGCCTCTCGCCACGCGAACGAGCCTGCATAGCCCGTATACAAAGCCCAACTTCCATACAGCACCCCGAAGAGTCCGAAGGCGAATAGGAATGCACCCACGACACCACCGACCATGCTGTAGACAAATCCACCGCAGCCAATCAGCAGACCGGCACAGATTGAGCGTTTCGTTAAATTCAAGAGATTCTTCATTGCTTTGACCTATTAGAGGTGACTCGCAAGAATCTGCGCCTTGCCCTCGATGCGTACCTCGTTCGCAATTGCAGGAATGAGCATCACCTCGCCCGTGCGGAGAGTTTCGCTCGTTTCATTATCCAAGGTTATCACCACATCGCCCTCAATACACATATAAATAGTAAACGAATCGCGCTTGCAATAGTCAAGTTCTGCTACGCCTTCAACCACAAGCATATCTGTCTTAAAGAATTCGCAATCGACAATATTAACCTCCTGATTTCGAGCAGGAACATAGGTACGACGACACTCCTCGACACCCGTTTCAAAGTCGATGGCATCAACAGCTTGTGCGGTGTGCAACTCGCGCGACTTGCCCTCCTCATCAACTCTGTTCCAATCGAATATACGATACGTAATATCGGATGTTTGCTGAATCTCTATCACATTCAGTCCCTTGGCAAGTGCGTGTACCGTACCTGCAGGAATGAAGAATACATCGCCCTTATTTACCGGTACAGCCTGCAAAATATCGGCTACCGTACCCTCGGCAACTGAACGTATATACTCCTCGCGCGTGATGCCCTTGTTCTTAAATCCAAGATATATCACTGCACCCTCCTCGGCATCGGCAATATACCACATCTCGGTCTTGCCGAAAGAGTTGTGACGCTCGGCGGCCAATTCATCGTCGGGATGCACCTGTACCGATAGCGTGTCATTGCAATCCAAGTTCTTAATCAACAACGGAAAGTCCAAGCCGAACTGTTCGAACACCTCTTCGCCTACAAGCTCGCCCATATATACCTCGATGATCTCCTGCAAGTTATTTCCCTTTAGAAATCCGTTTGCAACCTTCGAGATTGAGCCTTTCACTCCGGATATATCCCAACTCTCACCGTAGACCTTCGACTTGTCTACCGAGCGCGAATACAAACCCTTCTTTATCTCGAGCAAGCGTTTTCCTCCCCAAATATTCTCCTTTAATTGCGGTTTGAATTTTATTGGATACATATCTTTATTATCTCTATTTGAATAACTCCTCAGCTTTTGCTACAACCTCGTCAGCGTTAGGATTGAGCGGGAAGACACAATTCGGCTTAAGATAGAAGATCTCCTTATCGGCCTTGTATCGTTGCTCGCCACCGCCAGTCACATTGAGCATTATGGTCGCCTTGCTATCAATTCGTCCCGACTGTACCTCCTTAATCAACGTTGCCAAGGCAATAGCTGGAGCAGGGTGGATATCGATACCCTCGGTCTCAAAGAATAGACGCGCCGCTTTCTTGCCTTGCAAGTTTGTTGCTGTAAGGACATCACCATTCGTAGCCTTCAATGCATCGTACAATCCACCTGCAATGCCATATGGCGGTTTGCGGTTCGAGAGCACCTTTGCCTCGATAATAGATGCATCGTTACGAGCCTTGTCGGTATCGTATGGCAACATATCGCGCGAATCTGCTCGCCAAGCATCAAAGATAGGCACAAATGGCGCATTCTGCGACACCATAAGACGCATCAAATTATTACCATAACGACCATCCTCGATAAGACGCATATTTGCCTCCCAAGCAGCTATTGCACCCGTTCCGCTACCTACAGCCTGGAAATAGTAATCAGGTATACGACCTATGGTGGTAACTGCCGAAAGCACAGTTG
>JAZNHC010000022.1:0-12380 GCA_045576755.1 Alistipes sp. | reverse complement strand
ACGATACACCCATCTTTTACTTTATTTTCAAATACATCTTCATTTAATGATTTTACATTTTCTATTGAACTTACGATTTTTATCTTATCGAATTTTATCACTACGTTTCATATTTTTTCTCTTTATTATTTCCATATAAATCGTCCTTAAAAAACCGAAAACTTAACCTTGATAAGTGGTTATAACGCCTCGTTTTATATACAATCGTGTTTATCGATGATATTGTCAAGACTTTTTATCAATACTTTCTACCCACGGCATATTATTGGGGTCGGGAACGACATCACGCAACGACCAAAGGCGACTTAAATCACGCAAAAACTCGTTCGAAAATAGGACATCGTAGGGTACGAAAAGAGAAGTTCAAGAGGACTTCTCTTTTTTTGTGTTGGTTGGGGGATGGACTGTTTAACCGCAGAGCCGAGGTCTGGGCAACAAACCAAGGGTTGTTAGAGGAATTAAGGGTATTTTGGAGGTCGACTTGTCGCTCTCTCTATTTCTTAATCTTTTAACAACCGTTTCGGGATTTTATAAATTTTTGCATTTGGAATTTAACTTTTTATTGCTAACTTTGTCTTATATATAAGACTAACCTACAAAATTGACTCGAAAGGCTTATGGGATTTAAGATTTATTCTTCTACCCTCAACCTATGTGACTCGCTTGACCACTCCATCAAAACCGCGGTGGAGAAGGTTTCAGGCGAAAATATCTGTGGACTTGTATTTTGTGGCACAAGCGACACCGTGGAGTACCACGACCTGCTCGCCGAAATCAAAACCGCCGTATATCAATCCGTCGGCAAAAAAGTTCCCGTAACACTCATTCCCCAATATCTGCTTCCGAAGGGTGGTCTAACCCTCGAAATATACACCCTCGAAGGCAGCACCTCAATATGCTTCGACGAGAAAAACGGAGTGTGCTACGGACTTATTGACAGCGACAAGGAGTCGATGCTCTTCGTGGAGGGAATTCCTGCGGCGGACTTCACCGATAGTGTACACAAGCAGAGTAAAGAGGTGTTTGACAAGTTGGAGGCAGTGCTCTCTGCTCACCGTTTCGAGGTAGACGACATCGTGCGCCAATGGAACTACATAGGCAGCATCGTGGCATACCGCGACGGCAAGCAGAACTATCAGGAGTTCAACGACGCGCGCACCCGCTACTATGCGACAGGCGAGTGGAAGAATGGTTACCCCGCAGCGACGGGCATCGGAGCATCGGGCGACTGCATCATCGTAGGAGGCATAGCCTTCAAGCGTGCCGACACCGAGGAGAAGGGAATCTACCCTATCGACAACCCTCTGCAGATTGCCGCGCACGTCTACTCGAAAAATGTACTTATCGATGACGCCGAGAATGCGATGAAGAGCACACCAAAGTTCGAGCGCGCCAAGCTGATCGAGACCGAAAGAGGGGCTTGCTGCTTCGTATCGGGAACGGCTGCCATACGCGGCGAAGAGAGTAAAGATGCATCGTCAGCAAAGTTGCAGACCATCAAGACCATCGAAAACATCGAGTATTTGGTGTCGAAAGAGAATTTGGTACGCTTCGGATGCAAGCCTTACGACCTGAAATATGTGAAGTTACACGTCTTTGTCAAGAACGAGGAGGACTACGACGAGGTGAAAGCTGTGGTGGATGAGCGTTATCCGCAGTTGCCGATAATATATACTATTGCAGATGTTTGCAGGCGCGAACTCTTAGTTGAAATTGAAGGTATTTTAATATCATAACGTTATGAAAACTATTCTGATCTTCTTTGTTTGTTTGCTGTGTTCCATCACGCAGACAACGGCTTCGGATCAATGCCGTGACGAGGTGTTCTTGCGAAGAACATATCTCACCGTAACCGGTGCGCTACCTACTCCGCAGGAGTGTGTAAAGTTCCTCGACGACACAAGCCCCAATAAGCGCGAAGCTCTTATAGACAAGCTCCTTGTCAGCGAGCTTGGCTTGAAATATACGCAGATGCGTTGGGGCGATATCCTGCGAATAAAGTCAGAGTTCCCGAGCAACCTGTGGCCTAACGGTGTGCAGGCATACAACCGCTGGGTCTATGAACAGCTGATGAACAACGTGCCATACGACAAGATGGTCAGAGGTCTGCTGCTCTCCGAGGGTAGTAATTTCCGCGCACCTGCAGCCAACTTCTATCGCGGCTTCCAGAAGCGCATCCCAAAGAACTTCTATGCAAACATCAACCTCCTCTTCCTCGGCAATCGCAACTGCACCGACAATGGTCACCTCTGCTTCTCGCAGGTGAAATTCAAGTCTACGAAGGAGTGGAAGGAGGAGATTATATACCTCGACATACACAAGGAGTTGCCTTGGCAGAAGATTCAGCTGGAGGACGGCACCGTACTCACCCCTCGCATCGACACCGACTGGCGCGAGGAGTATGTAAATTGGCTGACATCGCCTAAAAACCGCCGTTTTGCCGAGGTTTTGGTAAACAGAATGTGGTACTGGGTATTTGGCAAGGGCATTGTTCACGAGCCGGACGATTGGCGCGAAGATAACAAGCCGTCGAACCCTGCTCTGCTGAAGGAGCTGACCGACTACTTCCTGAAGAACAAGTTCGATATGCGCCTTCTGATGAAGAAGATTCTCATGTCGAAGGAGTTTAACTCGAAGGCAGCACCAGAAGGTTTCTACGAGCCACAGCGTCTTCCTGCAGAGGTTATTGTCGATGCTATGGCTTCGATAACCGGCGTGTGGAGTACCTATAGCAGCCGCGTGCCGGAGCCGTTCACCTTCTATCCTGAAAAAACCCGTGCAACACACTTGGGCGATGCTACGGTATCGTCGTCGGAGTTGGAGCTCTTTGGTAAAGTATCGCGCGACGTGTCGTTGGAGAGCCAGAGAAACAACACCATTACATCGCGACAGTTGCTCTATCTGATGAACTCGTCGGTGCTCGAAAAGAGAATCCGAAAGAGTAAAATTCTGCAGAATATGTACCTCAATACCGGCACACTCCCATCGCTTGCCGATGCTATCACGCTGCGAGTGCTGTCGAGAAAGGCTACTCCGCAAGAGATCGAGCTCTACACCAAATATATGGAGGAGACAAAACTTCCTTTGATCGAGGTGGCTATCGACATTATGTGGATGCAGATCAATAGCAACGAATTCCTTTATAACCACTAATCGTAAACGCTATGAAAAAGATATATCTGACTCTAATTTTAGTGCTTGGCATTGCACTTTGCGCCACAGCACAGAGTGCAAAGTCTGTTATCCTGATCTATTTGGATGGTGGTCCCGCACAGACCGAAACGTTTGACCCGAAGCCAAATGCCGGCAGAAGTTACTACGGAAACTACAAAGGCGTATGCAAGACCAATGTCGAGGGTATCGAAATTGGCGAAAAGTTGCCTTTGCTTGCCACTATGGCGGACAAATATTCGCTCATTAGAAGTATGACTCACGGCAGTAATGCCCACGAGACGGGTCACTACGCAATGATTACGGGCGACACCTCAGGTGCTGCCGTCGTATACCCTTCGTTCGGTGCGGTCATCTCCTACATGAAGAGAGATTCGTACAAGGGGGTGTTGCCTTGCTACATCTCGGTAACATCGGCAAACAGCCGTTTCAACGAGGGCGGTTTTTTGGGCAACAGCTTCAAGTCGTTCGACACCGGAGGTAGACCCGAAAGCGCAGAATACGAGGTTGAGGGTGTTGTAAACAAGTATATCAACAGAGAGCGAATGAGCCAGAGAATGTCTCTGCTCAACAGCTTCGAGGTTATGCCGATGAACAAGAGAGAGATCGACTCGCTGAGAGCCCTCAATATGGAGTTCATTTGGGGTGATAGCCGCGAGGTTTTTAACCTTGGCAACGAGCCCGACTCGGTAAGACAGCGTTACGGCAAGTCGCGCTTGGGTCAGGCCTGTCTTGTGGCGCGTCGCTTGGTCGAGGCAGGCGTTCCGTTTGTGAATGTACGTATGACGGGTTGGGATACCCATAAGAAGCACTTCCAGAAGATGAACAGCATGTTGCCTCAGTTGGACAAGGCTCTCTCTGCTCTCCTTGCCGATTTGGATCAGAGAGGTCTGCTCGAAAGCACTATCGTGCTCTGTGGCGGTGAGTTTGGACGAACTCCAAAAGTTCAGTGGGAAGCCCCTTGGAACGGAGGTCGCGGACACTACGGAAAGACATTCAGCTACTTGGTTGCCGGTGGTGGTTTCCACGGCGGTAAGGTGGTAGGCAAGACCGACAAGACGGGAGAGAATGTGGCCGAGCGACCTGTTCGCCCTTGCGACCTGATCGGCACAATCTACCTCCTTATGGGCATCGACCCTTATGGCACTCTGCCACATGTATCGGAGGGCGACCTGCCTATATTGCCTTCGCTTATCAAGAACAAGCAGAGCGGAGGGCTACTCTACGAAATTATTGACATAAAAAAGCCGGATTATGAAAAGTAAGAAAATAATATTGGTCATTCTGTGTACCCTTTTCGCTTCGTCGCTCTACGCACAGAAGCTCACTATGGGCTATCTCTATCCGGCAGGCGGACAGGTGGGTACAACTGTTGAGATTGAGGCGGGAGGTCTTAATATCAACAAGGCGGTGAAGGTTTTGTTCAGTCACCCCGAGATCAAAGGTGAAATTGTACCCGAGAAGCCATCTCCTGACGGCAAGAAGAAGAGAAGAAGGAGGGGAAGGTTGAACGACCAGAGCAGCCCGCAGCTTGCCGACAGGGTAAAGATTAAGATTACCATCGGTGCAGATGTGCCTTGTGGTCTGTACGACTTGCGTCTGCAGGGTCCAAAGGGCGTGTCTAATATGCTTCCGTTCGAGGTTGCTTCGTTCCCGAATGTACTCGAGACAAAGAAAAAGTCGTCGCCTACAAACCCTAACCTTGCCGGAAAGCTTCCGGCTGTTCTCTGCGGATTCGTTTCGCCGGGCGGTGTAGATCACTTCCGTTTTTCGGGCAAGAAGGGCGAGACCATTGTCGCTTCGGTTAAGGCTCGTCAGCTTGTTCCGTACATTGCCGATGCCGTTCCCGGATGGTTCCAACCGGTATTGAGAATTCTCGACGCGCAAGGCAAAGAGGTTGCCTACTCGGACGATTACTACCACTATGTTGATCCGGTAATCATCACAACATTGCCAAAGAGCGGCAACTACACGCTTATTATCCATGACGCCATCTACCGTGGTCGCGAGGATTTCAACTACCGTATCCACATCGGAACCATTCCGTTTGTTACGGGACGTTATCCTGCGTTCGGTATTGCCGGCAAGAAGGTTAAGCAGACTATCGAGGGTGTAAATCTCGGCACAACAGACGTTGTTGCCAAAGTTAAAAAGGAGGGCTACAACCAGATCTCATTCACCAACGCAGTCGGAACCTCGAACCACGTACCATTCTACACCCTGCCAAGAGGAACAAAACTCATTCAGTTCCCTAAAAAGGATACCAAATTGTCGTTGTTTAACGCTATCTCCGACTCGCTGACATCGGATGCACGAATTAAGAAGTACTATATCGATGCCGAGAGAAATCAGGAGGTAATAGTTGAACTTATCGGTCGACGCAACGGATCGAGAATGGATGCTGTGATAAGGTTGCGCGACGGTTTCGGCAATGTCGTGGCGGAGGTGGACGACACCGAGGATCCAAAACAAGGTCTTATGACCTTCCACGCCGACCCTATATTGAAGTTTATGCCAAAGCGCACCGAGGAGATGGTGCTCGAGGTGGAGGATCGCCACAGAGGCTACGGAAAGGATTACTACTACCTGCTCCGCATGCACCGACAGTTGCCTACCTTCAACGCCTTCGTTTCGCCTGCAAACATCACTATTCCGTCGGGTGGTACATCGCAGTTCCGCGTCGATGTGACAGGAAAACTCAAGCGTCCTGCACGCCTCGAAGTTCACGGCTTACCAAACGGATATACTACAAGCAACCTGAAACTTCGTGGCAGAAGATGGAACGTATCCATAACCTCGCCTAAGGGTGCTGCTGTACGACGCTTCCCTATCGAGGTGAAATTGAATTATCCGGGACCTGACGGACGAGAGACGGCTGACGTATTGCCGGTAGACAATATGATGCAAGCGTTCTACTATACCCACCATATCCAGGCTGCCGAGTTGGCTCTCGATGTGGTTGAACCTTCGCCATACCGTATGTCGGTGGATATCGATATCCAGGAGGATATAGAGATTTCGTTGGATGACAGAGTCATTACACTCAAAGTCTCGGTTGATAAGGATGCAAACTTCACCGATCCTATCGAGTTGGCATTGGGCAACAAGAATAAGCTCTTCTCGCTCGAGCCTGTGTCGATTATGCCGAATGAGACCGAAAAGGTTATCCAGATAAAGCTTGACGAGGCTATTATGGAGCGTTTCAAGACTCGTAAGGGTAGACCAAATTGGCAAATGCACATCGTTGGTACTGTCAAGGGCGAGATTATCCAGCGCGGACGACGCAGAATTCAGAACGCCAAGTACAGTGAGATGACCCCTATCTTCAATATCCGACTCAAGAGATAGGAGAGTGTTTTTACGCAAAGCAAAGGGTGTCCAACAAGTTTTTTGGACACCCTTACTTTGTAAGAATTTGTAGATATTATTGTTGTTCTATCCAGCGCAATGCATACTTTACACTCAAATAAGCCTCGCCTAAGTCGCTTGGAATGTAGAAGTAGTGATTTGATGATTCGTATGCTATCTCCGAGTCGGCTGAGAGGATTGGCAACATATCCTTAATAAGTTGCAACTCCTCCTCGCAAGCCTTACGCATTGTTGCCTTGTATACCTCGCGTTTTGCTGCGTCACTCTCCTTCAAGAGAAGATTTCGTGCCTCGAAAAAGCGTCCCTGCACAGCCGAAGAGCGCAAATGAATCTGCACCGCCTTGGCGCGGCTCAACTGCACCGCTACTCGCTGGCGATTGTCGCCCTTCGCAACCTTCATTGCCTCCTCGAGCAATGCTACACCTCGCTCGAAACCATCGGCACTCTTATCCATCTGCGAACACCACACATCAATCGGATAGATCTGTCGCCATCTGTTATAGTGATCGTAAGGTATTCCCACCATTGTTGCTACATACTTTGTAGGCTTGGTGTAGAAGATATTCGATGGTCCTACGTGGTGCGGACCATTGTACAATACGCCAATATGGTATGGATACTCCTCGAAACCCTTCGAACACTCACGCCAAGCTTCGCGCACCAACTTTCCTGCCTCCTCGCCATACTCCTCGCAGGCAAATTTCTTCAACGCCTCGTCTACTGTCATCTTGCCGTCGTAGGAGAGGAAGAATTTGAGATTTTCTGACGGATATCCGCCCAAACTCCAACTTAAGAATACGCCATCTATTCCCTCTTTCGAGAGGTTTTCGGCGTGTTGTGCTACCAAGTCGAGTGCCGGCACAGACGGAGCAATAGACATCTCCCAAGTGGAGTTGATCTGCACCTTCGCCATACACTTCAGACCTGCTGCTCGCGCATATCCCCAATTTCGTAACGCATAAGGACCAGGACCGACGGCAGACATCGAATACTCTCTGATTTTAGACTCTATGCCTCCTCTGTTGATAGGTTTATGCCACTCGCTAACCGACATATAACGACAACTCTTTGGAAGGTTGTCGATAATAGCCTTGCACTCGTTTTCTGGCCACTTCCAATCCCATACAATAACCTCGGCATCGGGGTTTGCACTATGTACGCCCTGCTCCATTGCGGTATTCAAATCGGCTATCAACTTGGCATACGGTTGCTGGCTGCAATGAGGGCACTTCTTGTAGTGTTTGTAGCGCGAAGCACAAATGGTATAGTTCTCGGAGGCGGTGATCGAGAATATTCCTCCCAACCCCTTAACCTGTGTAAACACACTGTTCAACGAGCGTCTTACCCAATCGAGCACCTCGGGATTAGATGAACAGAAGCCTCTCTTTCCTCCAACTTCAACACCTGCATACGCTGCTCGTTGCGGCATAGCCTCGAACCACTCCGGCTCCATCGAACGTGGCTCATTCATATAGAGAAAAATTCTCACTCCATATTTTGCTGCGCGATTAACGAGATTTTGCAACCCCTCTATTCGCTCTGCCGCATTCTCATCTCCCGGAAAGCCCTTACCGTCCGGCGCTACTAAGGTGCGCAAAACAACGTGAAGCCAAATTCCATTTACTCCAACCTCGGCAAGACGACGGAACATCTCCTCGGGATAGGAACCCATATTCTTGTCGAGCAAAGGTTCTCCAAAATCAGAAAAATAGGGGAAGGCTATCTTGAGGTCGAAGTTATCCTTTCCGTCGGTGGAAGGTTGTATCTCTGCCGCATTCAACACCTCGAAACGTCGCATAAACTCGAAACGTCGCTCCTGTGGAACAAAGCCGTTCTTTCCAAATACTGCTATCTCTTTGGCTATCTCCTTTGCCCTATCCTTCATCTCGGCAGTAGGTTCTACATAACAAAGTGGCTCGCAATATGGCTTGATATTGCCAAGTTTCACATATAGAAAATCGTCCTCGACAAGGCGGAATTTCAACTCTTCGCGACTCATACCAAGGATCTGCAAAATCTGGTCGTAGGTCAAAAGGTGCCAATTTCGACGAATAACGGTAATATAACCGCGCTGCGTACTCCACTCCTTCTCGATACTCTGCTCCTTCGGCAATCCCATCGACACCGCCAAAGCCTCTACATTTTTCGCCGATGTACCGAGAATTGACGCTATCTTCTCCTTATCCACTACGCTCCAATTTCGCCATACAAAGGTGTACTGAGGATGAGGGAAGTAGCTGAATTCGAGAGCTTTCTCTCTACCATCCTCACCCGGCAACGACTGGGCAAAGAGTGTTGCAATGCCTGCAAACAAAACTGTAATAAACAATAAAATTCTCTTCATATTTTTTTTACTTTATTGAAACTTTCGGTATCTCGCTCCAAACTGTGGTATAACGCGGAGATCGACGTTTGTGCAGACTCTTTATATCGCCGCTTCCCTGCACCGCAAGGCGAATCTTTCCGCGTCCAAAGTTGTTGTTTATTATATCTATGGCTTCGGTTATGCGTCTTTCGCGTTCGTTCTCCTCTCTATCCTCGAAAAGCGAAGGCACTACCCCTTCCGAAGCAATAATCTTGGTAGCTATTACGCCTGCCTTCTTATATCCTCTGCCTCGGCGGAAAATCTCGTGCATAGCCCTTACCGCCCTATGTACTACCACTCGCTCGTCTGCGGTAGGATCCACCATACTTACAACCATACTATCCACCCCCTGCACCTCGCCCTCTCGAAAGCGATTGGTGGCGGCAAAGACGGTAAACTCACTCGCAACGGAGTGTTGTTTTCGCAATTTCGTTGCTACTGCCGATGCAAAGTTGGCAATCTGTTCGCACAACTCATTCCTATCATATATCTCCTTAGCAAAGCTGCGCGACACGGTGATACTTTGGCGAAGTTCCTCCGTATCTTCAAACTCGATGCACGCCTCTCCACGCAATTCTCGCCAGGTGCGGTGTCCCGTAACTCCAAAGAGCGACAATACGGCATCCTCCGACATCTGCGTAAAATCGTAAGCGGTGACCACTCCGCGACGGAGTAACTTCGGTGCACCACGTCTTCCTATGCCCCATACGTCTTCGATAGGAAACTTACGCAAAACCTTTTCGATATCCTCCGGACGATACATATAGCACCCTCCGCGTAGCTTCGGATAGCTCTTGCATAACTTCGACGCTATCTTTGCCAAGGTCTTTGTTGGAGCAACGCCCACAGAGATAGGTATGGAGGTGAATTTGTAGCATCGTGCCGACAGCTCCTTGGCAAAGAGATCGAAATCTACCCCCTCAACCCCTCGCAAATCCAAAAATGCCTCGTCAATAGAGTAGACTTCGATTGCCGGTGCACTCTCCTGCAACACACTTCTTACACGTGCCGACATATCGCCGTACAGCTCCATATTTCCCGAGAAGGCCACCACCTCCCCACTTTCCACAAGGTGATGAATACGAAATAGTGGTTCCCCCATCTTTATACCGAGTTGCTTCGCCTCGTTGCTGCGCGACACCACACATCCATCGTTGTTCGACAACACTACAACGGCTCGCCGAGCAAGATCGGGACGAAAAACCCTCTCGCACGATACAAAAAAATTATTGCAGTCGGCAAGGGCAAACATCACTACATCCTCTTTATAACATAGGTCACCACACCCCAGACCAAAAAATTATTCTCCGGAGTTACCTCTATAGGTTTGTAGACTTTTTTCTCCTCGTTGGCAGGCATAAGACGCACCTTCCCGTCGCCTATCTCTACCCTCTTTATTGTATACTCCCCATCGATAAAGCAGATAGCCTTACAATTATTATATGGCTCGACTGCACGATCCACGATCACGATATCCCCTTCGTCCATATCGGCATCCACCATCGATACACCACTTATACGAAAGAAGAAGGTTGAAGCGCGATGGCGCACCAACAATTTAACCAAATCGAGCCTCTCTTCCATATCCTCGGCTGGCGAAGGAAAACCTGCCTTCACCTCTCCCGAAAATGGAAGCTCTACGCTATTTTCATCGTCGATAGGATGGGGAATAAAACTGCTCATACTCTACCCTATTTTTACCATAGCCTCGATTGATCGCGAAGCCTTCTGACGTGTATCCTCGTCGAGCATTATTTCGGGCGACTCCTCCTCCAAGCAGCGAATTATGCTATCCAAAGTTATCATCTTCATATACTCACACTCATTGCAAGCCTTTCCTTCAATAGATGGAGCCGGAATAAAGCTCTTTTGAGGATATTTCCTCTCCATCTCTGCCAAGATGCCTGGTTCGGTTACAACAATAAAAGTGTCGCAGTTGCTCTCTCCGCAATAGGATAGTATTCCCGCAGTAGAGCCACAAAAATCTGCCATTTCTGCAACTTCTCCCCTACACTCGGGGTGGACAACTACCTTCGCCTCGGGATGCGATTTTTTAAGCTCTAAAACACCCTCTTTCGAGAACTTCTCATGAACATGGCACGCACCATCCCACAAAATCATATTTTCACGACCCGTAATCTTTTTAATATAGGAACCGAGATTTTTGTCCGGCGCAAAGATGATAGGTTGCTCGCGCGGAATAGACTCCACCACCTGCAACGCATTCGACGAGGTACAACATATATCGGTCAGAGCCTTCACCCCAACCGTAGTATTCACATAGGCAACAACCAAAGCCTCGGGGTGTTGAGCCTTAAACTTGGCAAAATCCACCGCATTACAAGACTCGGCAAGCGAACAGGTAGCCTCGGGGTTCGGTATCAACACCTTTTTCTCGGGCGAGAGAACCTTTGCCGTTTCGCCCATAAAGTGAACTCCGGCGAAAAGAATTGTCTTTGCATCAATATCACGTGCCTTAACCGAGAGAGCCAACGAATCTCCCAAAAAATCGGCAACCTGCTGCACCTCGGGACGTGTGTAGTAGTGCGCCAAGATTACAATACCCTTCTGGCGCTTCAGCTCCTCTATTCTTGCAATTTTTGTATTCATAATTTTGTAAGAGCCTTTAAATTTTCCTTTACCTCTTTTTCGACAGTTGTTATTTATTATTCCTTTTAATTAAAATTAAATAAATATTAAATATAAAAGTAAACAACAACAATAATATCTGTTAAAAGTGTTGATATCTTTTTTTGGGAAAAAGTTGCTAACCGTAGTTTTTGAAAAAATTTATAAATGATATAGCTAACTCGCTGATAGAGCCATTTTCGTACCTCTTTATTAACAATTGTTTAAAAGTGGTTTTAACAAATAAACACTACTATTTTTTAACAATATCAATACAAATATTCTCAATAAAATTGGCAACAAATTTTAATAAGTCGGGGGATTTTTAGAAAGCACAAAAGTTATTACGACTTATTAAAAGTTATCATCCCCTTTTCAACACTATTTTTCCATCTTATCAACAACTGCCAGCGCAATTTGTCGATATACGTCGGCTACCTCCGAAATGGTGCGAACTGCCGGTGTTCCATCGTCTGCACCTTGCATAATACCTTGAATGATAGGCACTTCGCCCAATAAATCGACTCCTACCTCCTCGGCATAGAGTGCTGCTCCTCCCTTGCCGAAAATGTAGTAACGATTGTTGGGTAATTCTGCCGGAGTAAACCACGCCATATTCTCCACAACACCCAAAACCGGTATGTTTACATTCGGATTGCGGAACATCTCGACACCGCGAACTACATCAGCCACAGCAACTTGCTGAGGTGTCGAAACAATAATGGCACCTCCAATGCGCAATTCGTTAATTATTGACAAATGTATGTCGCCCGTACCCGGAGGAAGGTCAATTAATAAAAAATCTAAATTTCCCCACTCGGATTGGTGGATAAGTTGGCGCAAAGCG
>JAZNHC010000021.1:0-9019 GCA_045576755.1 Alistipes sp. | reverse complement strand
CATACGATTGGCCTGTAATCCTTCGCGCCGTAAACACCGTGGACGCAATGATCGCAACCATCGAGCACATCGATTGGGCTGTCTTGGCAAAGATCACTGACCGCATCTTGAAGGAGGTTCCGAATGTAAACCGAGTTTGCTACGACCTCTCACCAAAACCAAGCGCAACTATCGAGTGGGAGTAGTGAGATAGGGTATACCTATATTATATAAAGTAAAACGTTACACGCGTTACAGTGCATCACCCATCTGTAACGTGTGTAATTTTTTACGACACATCTTGTTCCAAAGAACAAGCCCTCCACCTTTTGGTAGAGGGCTTATTCTTTGCGCCTTCCGCTACTATTACTCGCCAAGAGGACCGACAGTAATGGTCATCAAAGGCATAGTCTGCTCAACCATTGTCATATTGATATCGCCTACGAATGCCTCCTCGCCATACTCAGGAATCTTAGTTACGACCAATGTAAGAGGCTGGTTGCCACGCTCACCGCTAACGGTGTTTGTATATCCGTAGCTCTCCTCGTTGTAAACAGGGCCACCCTTGTATACACGGAACTTCAAGTAGTCGCGCGCATCACCCACGATTGAAGCGCTCCAATCCTTATTAGGGTTGATGTAGCACATCACACGTGTAGCATCCAACGGATCAACACGGAAGCCCGTATGGTAGTAAGTCTTAGACCACGCGCGAGAGAACGAGCCCCAAGCGTGTACGCCTTTGCTATTGAGGGCGTATGTAGCCGTCATATGTCCAGGGAATGCCGGCACCGGATCTGGCTGATGCTTCTTAGCACACGAGATCAAAAGAGTCGAAGCCACTATGGCAACAAGACTCAAAATTTTAGTAAATTTTTTCATACGATGTTTGTTTATTTAGTTAGTAATAATTTAATTTCCGTTCTCAACGCCATCTTCTACACCACGTACGTAGCGGTCAATGGCAGTTGCAGCCTTACGTCCTGCACCCATTGCGAGGATAACTGTTGCTGCACCTGTTACTGTGTCGCCACCTGCAAAGACGCCTTTGCGCGATGTTGCGCCCCACTCATCGGCTACGATACAACCACGACGAGTCGTTTCGAGCGCATCCGTTGTCGAAGCGATAAGTGGATTTGGCGACGTTCCAATAGCCATAACCACCACATCGCATTCAATCTCGAAGTCGGAGCCCTCAACCACCTGAGGTGAACGACGACCACTCTCATCAGGTTCGCCCAACTCCATCTGCACACAGTTGATAGCGCGTACCCAACCCTTCTCGTCGCCCAATACGGCTGTAGGGTTGGTAAGCATCTTAAAGTCGATACCCTCCTCCTTGGCGTGGTGTACCTCCTCTACACGAGCAGGCAACTCCTTCTCGCTGCGTCGATATACAATAGTAGCCTCTGCACCGAGTCGTTTCGCGGTACGCACGGCATCCATAGCAACATTACCGCCACCTACGACAACCACCTTACGACCTACGTATATAGGAGTGTCGTACTCCTCGTCATACGCGTGCATAAGGTTCGCGCGTGTGAGGAACTCATTTGCCGACAACACACCGTTCAGGTTCTCGCCATCGATACCCATAAATCGTGGCAAACCTGCACCCGAGCCAATAAACACCGCATCGTAACCCTCCTCGTCGAGCAGAGCATCTACAGTGATAGTGCGACCTACGACAACATCCGTTTCGATAGTTACACCAAGCTCTTTCACGCTTTCGATCTCGGCCTTCACAACTCGCTCCTTTGGCAGACGGAACTCGGGAATACCATATACGAGGACACCTCCTGCCTCGTGCAGAGCCTCAAATATAGTCACCTCATAGCCCATCTTCGCAAGGTCGCTTGCACAAGCCAAACCTGCAGGCCCACTACCTACGATAGCCACCTTGTGACCATTCTTCTCGATCTGAACCTCTGGACGACCATTCTCCAACTGCCAATCGCCCACAAAGCGCTCCAACTTTCCTATCGCCACAGGCTCGCCCTTGATGCCAAGAATACACGATCCTTCACACTGCGACTCCTGCGGACATACGCGACCACAAATGCTTGGTAGCGACGAGTCTGCAGCAATAACCTCTGCAGCGCCCTTCACATCGCCCTCACGCAACCGCTCAATAAATCGCGGTATCTGAATACCCACAGGGCAAGCCGTTACACAACGCGGATTCTTGCAATCGAGGCATCGCGTAGCCTCCAACATTGCCTCCTCCTTATTGTAGCCGTAGCACACCTCCTCGAAGTTGGTTGCTCGCACCTTTGGGTCTTGTTCGCGCACTGGAACGCGCGGTATCTTATTTGCCATAATCTACTTATCCAAACCAATATTACACTTATGTCCCGCCTCACGCTCGCGCTGTATAGCCATAGCGCGTTGCTCTTGAGTGCGGTACATACCCTGACGGCGCATAGCCTCGTCGAAATCGACATCGTAAGCATTGAACTCAGGACCATCCACACAGGTAAACTTTGTTTTTCCCGCGATAGTCACACGACACGCACCGCACATTCCTGTACCGTCCACCATCAAGGCGTTGAGCGACACGATGCACGGCAGGTCAAACTTCTTTGCCGTCAGCGTCACAAACTTCATCATAATCATCGGACCGATAGCCACACAGCAGTCGTACTGCTTTCCCTCGCCAATGAGTTTCTCGAGTAGGGTAGTAACCAATCCGTGTAAGCCCTCCGAGCCATCGTCAGTAGCGATATAGAGATTTGTGGCAACCTTACGCATCTCTTCGGCATAGATAAGCAAATCCTTCGTCTTTGCTCCGACGATTACATCCACCTCCACACCACGCTCGGTGAGCCACTTAACCTGCGGATATACGGGTGCAGCACCCACACCGCCACCAATAAATATAAACTTGCGCTTACGCAACTCCTCGATAGGTTCAGCGACAAAATCGGAAGGACGTCCGAGTGGACCTGCCACATCGGCAAGATATTCGCCCTTATCCTTTGCTGCAATCTTGCGAGTCGACACACCCAGCGCCTGTGTAACCAAAGTTACAGTACCCTCCGCCTCGTCATAATCGGCGATAGTGAGCGGGGTGCGCTCTCCGACCTTATCCGAACGCACAATAACAAACTGTCCCGGACGAGCCGAGTGTGCTATACGCGGAGCCTTGACACGTGTCAGGTAGATATTTTCCGCAAGTTCTCTCTTTTCTACTATCTCAAACATAGTCCTTTTCATCATCAATCGCCCTCGACTATCGCCGACACCCGGATTGTTATCACGGGCATTTTGGGGTCATTGCTTATAATTCGCATCTTCTTGACCACCGCCCCAAACGGCAAAAGCAAAGGATTTATCTCTACTTTGATCGTTCTGCTTCCGCCTGCCTCAATCGTAGTTTTACCCTCAAGGCTTGCCACAAAACCCTCTCCTTCAAGTTCAATTTTTCTTATTTCGAGTGCTTTTCTGCTTCGGTTGTACACCTTTATTCCGCGCACCAACTTTGCAACATTACACTTTACAGCCCCAAATTTAATGAAATTTTCTGAAATAGCAATCATTTGCGCCCTATTATTTGCATTTTCTTCGCGAGAATCTATCGCAACTCCGTTTATAATAAACGGATATTGAGCCTTAACACCATCGATAACAAGCCAAACGCGATATGCCAGCGAGCCATATACAGTGCTATTTTCGGGCAGCAAACAGCCAAAATTCACCATCACCTCCTCACCTGCACCGAGCGATTCGGGGAGATAAAATTCCAACTCGGGGTAGGGGTTAATAATGGACAATTTCACACTTTTTTTCGAGCCGTTATAGATCTCGAACGAGGCTTGCGACACCTTACCGTGTTCGACGTAGCCGAAGTTGTGAGAGTTGTTTCCCGTGCGCACCCCCTTACCAAGCGACAAAGGGAAACGTTCCTCGAGCGACCTCTTACGTGGAATCACACGTCCCGTAATCAGAAGTTGTTCCTTTAACGCTCCATCCGATGTCACGACGACAATCTTTCGCGCAAAGTTGCCCGGATAGTTCATCGGATTAAACACCACTTTTATAGAAGATTGCTCGCCCGGCAAAATAGGCTTTCGCGAGAACTCGGCAGTTGTACACCCACACGAAGTATGCGTTGCGACAATCACAACCGGTTTTGAAGAGGTGTTGCTAAAACGAAAAACATGCTCCACCGAGCCACCATCTTCGGCAATCTCGCCAAAATCGTGAGAAATACCAAAAAATTTCACTTGTGCGCCCAAAACACCATAAGATAGTGTAAATAAGGCGATAACGACAATATTAAATACTCTTTTCATTGGCACAAAGATAATTTTTTTAATTTTTTTATGCAAAAGTTTTGCAGGAATAAAAAATTTGCCATATATTTGCACTCGCAAAACGGGAACAACCGCATTGCAAAGGTTCTAAAAGACACGCCTGAATAGCTCAGTTGGTTAGAGCACATGACTGTTAATCATGGGGTCCTAGGTTCAAGTCCTTGTTCAGGCGCTATTGCGCAAGGGTTGCAAAAAGAGATTTTTCAACGGTGGCACCGAAAGGGTGAAGCGAGTAAACGAAATCGATGTGGATAGCGACGTAGTTGAAGATGAAGAATCGGCAGTCCCGAGCCATTTTCGAAAAGGGAGCTTAGCTCAGCTGGTTTAGAGCATCTGCCTTACAAGCAGAGGGTCGGGGGTTCGAATCCCTCAGCTCCCACAAGAACAAACGAAGCAAGAGATGTCCGCAAGACATCTTCTTTTTTTTGCGGTACGATGACAAATTTATTTGGCGAGCGTACTGCAAATAAAAAGAATGGGAGGCTTCGCCTCTTGCGTAGTACAGTTCTTGTAAGGGCCCCCACGGCGAGTGGTTGGGAAAGGCGTAAAGCGAAGCGAGCAAAGGCGAGCGCAGTAGCCAATCCCTCAGCTCCCACAAAATCAAGACGACTTTTCAGTCGTCTTTTTTTGTGTTCACCGAGGGCTTCGTCAGTCTGTGGCGGTGAAATGTGATTGTCGTTGTTTGTCGTTGTTTCGGAAGATGTTTTGTCTTTTCCAAAGGTTTCATTAACTTTGTAGTTCTTTTAGGTAAAAGATAGATATATGAGCAGATTGATTATTCCGAAAGATTACAAGGCTGCATTAACGCTGCAACAGACCGAGATAGCAATCAAAGTAATCAAGGATTTTTTCCTTGCAAGCCTCTCCACAGAGTTGCGCCTGCGTCGCGTTACAGCACCCCTTTTCGTACTTAAAGGTCTTGGTATGAACGACGACCTGAGCGGCACAGAGAGTCCCGTAACATTTCCCATCAAAGATATGGATGGAGCCAAAGCCGAGGTGGTGCATTCGTTGGCTAAATGGAAACGCGTGACACTTGCCGACTACGAAGTCAAAAGCGGCTATGGCATCATTACCGATATGAATGCCATCCGAGCTGACGAAGAGTTGGACAATATCCACTCGCTCTATGTCGATCAGTGGGATTGGGAACGAGTAATGGAATATTCCCAGCGCAACGTAGAGTACCTCAAAAGCGTTGTGGAGCATATCTATAACGCCATTCTACGCACCGAATATCACATTTGCGAAACCTATCCGCAAATAGAGTCATTCCTACCCGAGAAGGTTACATTTATCCACTCCGAGGAGCTTCTCCGACGCTATCCGCATCTATCGCCCAAAGAGCGCGAAGATGCTGCATGCAAGGAGTATGGAGCTGTTTTCATCATCGGCATAGGCTCGATATTGAGCAACGGTGAGCGTCACGATAATCGTGCAGCCGACTACGACGATTACTCCACCATATCCGAATCGACAGGCTTGGCAGGACTTAATGGCGACCTGCTGATCTGGTATCCTATCTTAGGCCGCGCAATCGAGCTATCATCGATGGGTATTCGTGTAGACAGAGAGGCTTTGGAGCGACAGCTCACCGAGCACGGCAAAGAGGAGCGCAAGAGCCTCTATTTCCATCGTCGCCTTATCGAAGGCTCACTCCCTCAGACCATTGGAGGTGGAATTGGGCAAAGCCGCCTATGTATGATATTGCTCCACAAGGCTCACATCGGCGAGACTCAATCGAGCATTTGGCCCGACAGCATGCGAAGCGAGTGTCGCGAACACGGCATAACACTGATATAGAGAGTGTAGACCAACAAAAAAGCAACCCGAAGGTTGCTTTTTTTTAGTTCTGAGGCTGTCCGCCCTGTGGGCGTTGCCCTTGACCATGCTGACCGCCACGAGGACGACGAGGACCCTGACCTAACGTGAATATCTTAGAGAGCTGCTCTGGGGTAAGATAGTTCACAAAGACCTTTATATACTCCTTCTTAACCTGGATGATCTGCTTATCACCATTGAGTTGCGCCATCATTATCTTCTTCGCAACCTTAATGGTCATCTCCTCATTCTTGAACGAATCGACATAGGTCTTAGTCTCCTTGCGCACAGCTCGTATCTCGCGCTGATAAGCCTGATATACAGGCGCAAACTTCTGCGCTTGCTCAGGGCTCATATTGAGCTGCTTCTGCAACATCTCCAACATACGCGCATTACGGTTTCCACCACGCTGGCCATCTTGACCACCGCCCTGTGGAGGTTGTGCCGATACGGTAACAAATGCCAACACGGCAACAATCATCAATAAAATTCTCTTCATAACTATATTTTTTAGGTTTTTTGATATGCAAATATAGCATATTTTTCGCACATATTAGTCAATCGAAGCAAGAAATTGCATTATATCGCGCTCGTCTGCATAATCAAACAGGGTAGGCATCTGCGCTTGACCAAGCCATACGGCACGAGAGTGTACGCCCTCAATATCGCTCACCACGCATTGCAACACCTCATCGTTGCGAACAAGCCACTCATTGACCTCCGATATATCGGTGTATTCAACAACATTGATCTGACTCAAGAAGCGTGGAAATTCGGGCTCAGAAGCAACAAGCAAGGCCTCGCCCAAATCCTTAAAATCTGCCCCTTTCATCGAAAGTAAAGCCTTGCACTGCAGATAGTTATTTCGGTATGCGCGACACATCTTGCGTGTTGGTACCATAAGGCAATACCCCTTTGGAACAAACACCAACGACACATTGCGACAACCCAAACCTGCATATCTAAAGATATCGTCAGCGAGAGCATCCATATCGTTCTGCGACTCCTCGCCCGACAACACCGCTACCGAATGACGGCTACCTCTTAACAGCGAGGGAACACCCGCAAAGGCTGAACGAAAATAGAGATTTGCACTATCGCCACCCGTAGCGATAACCGCATCGTAGTCTTCGCCCTCAACAAATCGCTCTATTGCAATCTTTGGCTCTATTTCGCGAAGCAGCTGCTCGACATACTCCTCAAGTACATAGTCCTTGCTCGAAGGTTTCACGCAAGCCACATCACCGTACGCCAAGACACACATCAGATCGAAAAATCCCACCAATGGAATATTTCCGGCCATAATCACCGCCACACGTCTTGCTTCGTGCGCACCTACAGTAGGGTAGTGTTTCAGCCAACGAACAATCTTGTCGGCATCGAGCATCTCTCTCCTCACAGCCTCCACAGCATAACGAATATCGTTCACCGAGAACCATTCGTTCTCCGCCACAGCTCGCGCAATAACCGAACGAGATCTATCGTCTGCGCCGAAGGATTCGAGGCGCAAACCGAGTTCCGAAAATATCTCCACTGTACTCTTCATGAGTACAAAGGTAGCAAAATTTTCTATTTTTTTGAACGATAGTACGATTCATCAAGCCCGAGAACGAAACTTTTTCGCATCAGCAGCGACAAGAACGCCACCATAGCCACCAACACTGCACTTGCAATAAACGGAAATGAGTTTCGATTTTGACCGGTTATTTTCGCCACAAAATCCACCACAAACGGACAAACCACAACCGCCACATAGTTCACTGTCATAACCACCGACAACGCCTTCGTTGCCGTCTCGGGAGGTGCAATGATAGCGGTTTTGTCATAAATTATAGGCTGCAAAACCCCATATCCCACGCCTGTCAGGATAACTCCGAGAGTCATTAGCGGAATATCCGGCACCGTTCCTACCAACAGCAATCCGACCACAATCAGGCAGAGCGACACAAAAATAGTCATCGAACGCGTGCGACGGATTATGGCATTGAGCGTCAGCCCGGGCAACATAATAGCGAGGAAGAATAGCGAAATCATCACGCTCGAAAACTCCTGCGGAAAGCGATATTTTTCGAGCAGGAACGAGAGGTAGAAGGTGATAACAAGCGTCGTAAACGTAATTATAAAATAGAGCACCGAGAGTCCTACAAGACGCACTCCGTGGATCTTTGTTTGACGCAGTTGGTCACTCTCCTTAGGCTCGGGAGCAGACTTCACATCGCGCAGAGCCAACAGCATCACCAGCGCAACTACAGGCAGCAGATAGACCGTAAAGGCGAGATGCCAATCCTTTGTGGCTATCCATCCCACAACAGCCGTTGCAAGCACTAACGACAAGTTGTTTACTGCCGAGCTGATACCGAGCTGTTGCACTCGCGCATCGCCCGTAAAGTAGCGCACAACAAGTCCTGTCGAGTAGGGTACCACAATACCTGCACCGGCACCCATTATGCAACTCGCAACAATTAGAAGGCGTATATCCTTGGCGAAGATACACGTCAATCCGCTGAGAAAGAATATGGTCAATCCCACAGCAAGTAACTTCAACGACTCGACTCGCCCCGACAGCCATCCCGACAACAAGACAAAGGGGATAATCAGCAACGACGGCAACGAGGTCAGCATCTGTATTTCGAGTTGCGAGGCTGATGGAAATATACGGCTTAAATCCTCCAAAATCGGAGATATAGCCAAACCAGGCAGCGATGTCACAGCCGACACCGACCATATAGCCAACAATGCAAGGAGGGAGATATATCCCTTACCGGTAGAGATTTTCATAGCGATACGTATTTATATTTATATTTATATATGTATCGCACAAGTGCAATGAGAGTGCCAAAAAAAGCGCCCTCGCATCTAAAGCGGGGGCGCAAAACCTTAAAGCCAAAACTCGCGCACTTGCG
>JAZNHC010000020.1:0-10215 GCA_045576755.1 Alistipes sp. | reverse complement strand
CGATAGAGATAAATTGCTATTATAGCGTAGATAATGTTCGGCAGCCACACCGCCAACATCGGCGGCAGGGTTCCACCCTTGGCAAACTCCTCGAATACGCGGTTGAGCATAATGTAGGAGAAGCACAACGCAATACCTATTCCGATGTGCAAGCCCGTACCTCCTCGCACCTTACGCGATGAAAGCGACACTCCGATAAGCGTCAAAATAAATGTTCCTATCGGGTAGGCGTAACGGGTATGATGCTCCACCTCGAGCTGACGTATCGAATCCGAACCCTTATCGCGCTGCTGCTTGATAAAGTCATTCAGCTCCACGATATTCATCGTCTTGACCAAGGTCTGCAAATTGCCTAACTCGACGATGTCGAGATTGAGCAGAGTATCGAGATTGCGATGCTGAACAAAGGTCTCGACACCACTGTCATCGATATGACGCGTGATGTAGCGCGACGCTGTCCAGCGTTTGGTTTCGTTGTCGAACTTCGCCTCCGATGCCTCCAAAGTCGAGCGAAGCGAGCTGCCTTCATACTTTTCGAGCGCTATAAACGAGGCGTGCAGGGCGCTCTCGCTGAAGCCACGAATGTAGAGGAATGTTCCGGGCTCAACCTGACGGTAGATGTGACGGTCGTACTGATACATCTTGCGACGAGGGATATACTGCTTCTCGAACTCGACGCAGGTACGCTGCGAGATAGGAATAACCCACAAGCTCAGCACAAGTGATATGATGGTGATGACCGTTGCACCAATAAAGTATGGCCACATCAAACGGCGAAAGCTCATACCTCCCGACAGCATAGCGATAATCTCGGTTTGGTATGCCAACTTCGAGGTGAAAAAGATGCAGGCAATGAAGGTAAACAGAGCACTGAACTGATTTATGAAGAACGGAATGAAGTTGAGATAGTAGTCCTTCACAATGCTCTCGAACGGAGCCTTCGATGTGGTGAAGTCGTCAATCTTCTCCACATAGTCGAAGATGACTACCACCACGATAATCATCACAATCGAGAAGATGTATGTGCCCAGGAACTTGCGTATAATGTAACGGTCCAGGATCTTCAACCCCGGCCACCAACTGCGTCCTGTCTTATACTGCGGTTCCATCTTACTTTTGCTATTAGCCATTGGCCATTAGCCATTAGCTTTTTCAAAAAAATTCGGTTAAAAGGCGTCTGTTCTACACTTTATAGTCTTTTGCCGAGTTTCTCGACCATCATACTCTTCCACTGGGCAAAGTCGCCCGCGATAATGTGACGGCGTGCCTCGCCTACCAACCAGAGGTAGAAGCCCGTGTTGTGCAACGACGCTATCTGCGCTGCCAGCATCTCGCCACACACCACAAGGTGGTGAAGATATGCCTTCGAGTATTGGTGATCCACAAAGGTTGTTCCGTTAGGATCGATTGGCGAGAAGTCGTTCTCCCACTTCTTGTTGCGGATATTTATCACGCCCTCGCTCGTAAAGAGTTGTCCGTTGCGGCCATTTCGTGTCGGCATCACACAGTCGAACATATCCACACCGCGAGCTATACCCTCCAAAATATTGATTGGCGTACCCACACCCATCAAGTAGCGCGGTTTATCCTGAGGCAAGATGGCGTTCACTACCTCAATCATTGCATACATAACCTCGGTAGGCTCACCCACAGCCAAACCTCCGATAGCGTAGCCGTCGGCGTTGTACTGCAGGACATTCTCTGCCGCCTTGGCGCGAAGGTCGGGATAACCACAACCCTGCACGATAGGGAACAACGATTGGTAGTGCCCATACTTCGGCTGGGTTTTGTGGTACTGGTTGAAACAGCGATCAAGCCAACGTTCGGTCAATGCCAACGACTTGGCAGCATACTCCTTCGGAGCATCACCCGGAGGGCACTCGTCGAATGCCATCATAATATCGGCACCGATGGTTCGCTCCGTATCGATTACACTTTCGGGTGTGAAGAGGTGGCGCGATCCGTCGATATGTGACTGGAAGTGGCATCCCTCCTCCTTCAATTTTCGACACGCCGCAAGCGAAAAGACCTGAAAACCACCGCTATCGGTAAGCATTGGCTTGTCCCAGGTCGAGAAACGATGCACTCCGCCCGCCTCCTCCAGGATCTTCATTCCGGGACGGAGGTAGAGGTGGTAGGTGTTTGCCAAAATAATCTGCGCCTTCGCCTCATCGCGGACATCGCGATGGAAAATGCCCTTCATCGCCGCCGCAGTACCCACCGGCATAAAGATCGGTGTCTGAATTACACCGTGATCGGTGACGATTTCACCTGCACGCGCGTTGGTCGTTGTATCCTTATGTTGTAAAGTAAACTTCATAATCTTGTGCAAAATTACTAATTTTCGCGAAATTTTGCGTAAGTTTGCAAAATAATTGACAACTTGTTACAATTAAGGCACTATGTTTTACGACATAATTTACACTATCATCAAGGACTACAACGAGTTAGGAGCTGTATTGGCCGTTTTGATTTTGGCGGTGATTGTTTTGGCTCTATTCGTAACTCAGATGATTTTTCAAGCCCTCTTGTATGGCCGCATCGCCTCGTTCCGCCTGATGAACAAAAGGCAAATTCGCGAAGCGGAGCCGGCAATTTCGGTGGTAATACCGCTGTTCCACGAGGATTGGGACTATCTCGACAAGTCACTTGTCACCGTACTTACACAGAACCACAAGGAGTTCGAGGTTGTATTGGTATACGTTGGTAACGACACCAACTTCTTCGATGACATCAAGTCGTTGCAACGTCTATACTCGCACCTGACTCCCGTACATATCAACTGTTCGCCACACTACCCCGTATCGTCGAAGATTGCGCTCAACATAGGTATTAAGAGTGCAAAATACGACTTCATCATCACCTCGACACCCGACGCTACACCGGCATCAAATCGTTGGTTATCGCTTCTTGCCAGAGGATTTATGTATGGTGATATCGTTTTGGGATACAGCGGAATGGAGCGTCATAGCGGATTCAAGAATTTCATCTTCCGCGAGTACCAATTCACCAACGCTATGGCTTGGATCTCATCTGCCATACGTCAGCGTACCTACGCCGCATCGCGCAATGCCCTCGGTTTCACCAAGGAGCTCTACTTCAGTGTTCGCGGATTTAACCACCTCGATATGAATGTCGGTGAGGATGACCTCTTCCTTCAGCAGATTGCCACGCGCGACAATGTCAGCGTAGTACTCTCGCCGCGCGCAACTTGTCGAGAGCGTTCGTGGGAGGATTGGCGTTGGTGGTGGCATCGCATCAAGTCGCTCTACTCCACTCGTCAATACTACCCGAAGATGACCACAGCAGCATCAACCGCAGAATTGATCACCCGATTTTTCTTCTTCATCTCGGTAATAGCCGCATTGGTGGTTATGCCGTGGGATTTCAAGATTGTTGCGTTGGTACTCCTCGTCGTACGCTTTCTGTATGTGCAATTTATCGTCATACGCAACATGCGCCGTGTAGGTGAGAGCGGATTGATAGGTCGCCACTTTATCTACGACCTCATCGAGCCTGTCTTACGACTCTTTGTTGCAATGGGCTCACCACGAAAAGATAAGCAGGCTTGGTAGTAAAGGATTATAACACATTTGATGACCGCGCATTGGTAAAGCTGGTTATCGAGGGCGACAGCATCGCCTTTGACACCCTCTTTGCACGTCATCGCGATATGATCTACACCACGCTGTTGAAATTTACGGGCAACAGCGACGACGTCGAGGATCTGATGCAGGAGGCATTTATGAAGGCCTATCTGAAGATTGGATTGTACGACCCGAAATATGACTTTGGAGCGTGGATATACACCATTGCACGCAACACCTTTGTCGATTTCAACCGCAACAGAAAGAGCAATGCGCTGAATGCTCAAAATGTGCCGCTCGAGAGTAGCAACACCTCGCAAACATCGGCTCCTACTCCCGAGGATTACATCATCAACGCACAGCAGAGATTGCAAATCGAACGATATATAACGATGTTACCCGAGGATTATCGCCAACTCTTCGAACTGCGTTTTATCGACGAATACAGCTATGAGGAGATAGCCGAGAAGCTCGACATGAAACTCGGAACGGTCAAAACCCGCATATTCCGAGTGCGCAATATGATGTGCAAACTCATTACGCAGGGCGAACAGTCCGACGAAAAAATATAGCAGCAATGGATAGTGTAGCACTTATCGAAAAATACTTTGACAATCTGTCGGAGCATCAACGCGAGCAATTTGCACGACTTGGCGAGGTCTATGCCGAATGGAACGCCAAGATAAATGTCGTGTCGCGCAAAGATATGGAGCATATCTATCTGCACCATATTCTCCACTCGTTGGCTATCGCCAGGGTGTGCCGTTTCGACGATGGGGCTGAGGTACTTGACGTAGGGTGCGGAGGAGGTTTCCCGTCGGTTCCACTCGCCATAATGTTCCCTAATGTACGCTTTACCGCCTGCGATTCGATAGGCAAGAAGATCCGCGTTGTGGAGGGTGTATGCGAGGCTGTGGGTATCCGAAATATCCGCACCGTGAATGGACGTGTCGAGCAGTTGAAGGAGAAGTTCGACTATGTCGTATCGCGTGCCGTGACCGATATGCCAACCTTCGTGGGTTGGATTCGCGGAATGGTGCGCAAGGGTGCGGCAGGCAGCCGACTAAACGGCATCCTCTACCTCAAAGGCGGCGATCTGACCGAGGAGCTTCGCGCAAGTCGTCGCACGTGGGAGCGTCACTACATCTCGGAGTTTTTCGACGAGGAGTTTTTCGAGTCCAAACAAGTTGTATATTCCGAAGAGTAACACGATGAAAATAGTTCACAAAATAGCCCTATCTCTCTTGTTGTCATTGTCGGTGGTCGGTGTTAATGCCAAAACCGCCAAAACCGAAGTGCGCGACTCGATAACCATCTACGGACGTGTATTGTGCGAGGGAAAGCCTCTCGTCGGAGTCGCCGTATCGGACGGAGTACACATCGTCAAGACCGACTCGTTGGGTCGATATGCCATAGCATCGCACAAGTTTCAAAATACCGTGTTTGTCATCACTCCGTCGGGATATGAACCTGAGTGTCGCAAACGTATTCTGCCACGTTTCTGGTCGCTATTGCGAAAGAAGCACGGTGTGGCAGAGCACCACGACTTCAACCTTGTGCGTCGCTCGCAGAAGAACCACCGCATAATCTTTATGTCAAATCTCGCATTGCAGAATGCCAACAACGACCTCCTGCAATTCAAGCAACAGACTATACCTATGGCACGTGAGGTGCTGAACGAGAGTGGCGACTCGACTGCCGTATATACGATATTGCTCGGTGACATCAGCAATTGCCCGTCGTGGTACTCGCACGAGTTCGATGTGGATGATGCCGTGTCGTTGATAGCCTCGTTGCGCTACCCTACCATGCTCTTTACGGTGATGGGTGATCAGGATAACGACGGAGCCGTACCGGGCACAGGACTCACCGACTACTATGCCGAGCGACACTATGTCTATTCGTGTGGTCCCAAGTACTACTCGATGAATATCGGTGACGTACACTACATCGTACTCGACAACACCGTATTCCGCAATGAGCCGGGCAAGGGTAAGTATCCGACAGAGATTGTCGGCAAGCGCAACTATGATCGTCTGGTGACGATAGATCAGCTCAGCTGGCTACGCAAGGACCTCGCACTCGTCGAAAACAAGGATAAGCCTATAGTGGTGTGTATGCACAATATAGCCTTCACCACAAACAGCCGAGGTCGCGTATCGAAGCGTTTCACCAAGCCCGAATATGTAGACTCGCTGACCGTATGTTTCAAGGATTTCAGCAATGTGCACTTTGTGACATCCAGCACCTCTGACCGCAGAATGTCCTACACAAAGGAGTACCCGAACATTGTTGAGCACGCACTTGCCTCGACAGGTGGTGACCGCTGGAAAACGGGTTACAACGGCTATGCGCTGATAAACCAGGCGGGTGTGAGTGCCGGTGTCGAGATCTTCGATATCAAGGATGGCAAGCTCTCGTGGCACTACTACTCCGATGCGGATAAGACGAAGACATTCCGCGTGTACGATATGTCGAGCGTTGGAGCATACTACCGCGATAATCTCGAAATTCAGAATCTTCTGCGCGAATATCCAAAGACCTTTATCAACTACGGCGATAACGAATTGGCAAACTACATATACATCAATTGGTGGGGACACGAGAAGGGTGCAACACTGAAGGTGTTCGAGGATAACAAACCTCTGCGTATAAGACAGATCTTCCAAGCCGACCCGCTCTATGTAGTCACCTCGCCATCCATAACATACAAGCACAGCCGCAACAAGCCTCGTTTCTCGCGTAACAACTGCCAGCATATGTTCCGCGTACAGCGCTCGTCACCGACATCCACTATCCGCGTGGTGACGGAAGACCCGTTCGGACGAGTTTGCGAGGAGGTCTTCTCCGGTAGAAAGCCCTTTACACCAACTGCCGACTAAAAGATTGCAGTCATTTGGCAAATTCAAAATTTTGTTTTACCTTTGCGGTGTAAACATTAGGGTTTCAATCTCGGGAGGGAGTCGGCTACAATGGTCGATAATACGAAGTAGGGGTTGGAATTCTTTATTTTTTTGTTGCTTGAAAAACTGTAAACTAAGATTATATTATGGCACAAATTAACTACCTCACAGCCGAGGGATACAAGAAATTGAAAGACGAACTCGACCACATGCGTTCCGTGGAGCGTCCGGCAGCAGCTGCAGCTATTGCCGAGGCACGCGACAAGGGTGACCTGTCGGAGAATGCAGAGTATGATGCTGCTCGAGAGGCTCAGGGTCTGCTCGAGATGCGCATAGCACAGTTGGAGGCTACACTCTCCAACTCGCGCGTCATCGACGAGAGCAAAATCAGCAAGGATAAGGTACAGATCCTCAGCAAAGTAACTCTTCTGAACCACAACAACAAGCGCGAGGTGGTCTACACCATCGTATCGGAGAACGAGGCGAACCTTCGCGAAGGCAAGCTCGCTATCGGAACACCTATTGCCAAGGCTCTGCTCGGCAAGAAGAAGGGCGAAATTGTGGAGGTTACCGTACCTGCAGGCGTTATCAAGTTCGAGATTCTTGACATTTCAATATAGTCAGGTAGCTAAATTATTTTTAGGGGCTGCCTAACTATCACAGTTAGACGGTCCCTTTTTTGTCGATATAGATATTGCGTATGAAAAGAGTTTTCTTTGCCATTGCGGCATTGCTGATCGCATCGGTTACAACCGCTCAACAGGTGTATCGTTCGGAGTTCTCCACATTCGATATTCGTGAGTCGGCTCTCAAAAACGACCACTCGAAGTGTGAGCGTTACAGAGTTATTGCACCGAAACTTCTCGAAGTGGTAGATAAGGTGGAGGTATTCGGTCAGACCTTAAATATCCCTGTTGCCTGGAGCGACTTCAACGTCTACCTCCATCTGCAGAACACTCTTCGCGCATACGACCTCGTAATAAACGAGAAGTTGGTGGCATCGGTAGAGGACACTGCAACGCCTGCAGACTTTCTTCTCTCGCCATATTTGCGTCAAGGCGAAAACGAGATTCTTATCCTCGCACGACAGTCGGCATACCCTGCGTTGGAGAGTGGCACACAACACTGCTCCTCGACTCAGTTCGAAGGCTCGTACCTCTTTGCACAGCACCGTAAACTCGTCTACGACTACGACGCCTCGATCACTATGGGCGAGGAGGGCAAAAAACTGATGTTCAACATGGATGTAATAGTCCACAACGACTTCAACGTCGAGGAGACGGTATTTGTCGGCTACGACATCTACACCCCCGATAAGAAAGTTGCAGACTATGGCACTCGCGAACTCTCTATCCCTGGTCGCGGTGTCGATACCTTGCGTATGCAATTCTCGCTCGGTGAGGAGAGCCGTTTCCTATGGAGCGATAAGAACACCTCGCTCTATCGCGTAACACTCTACATCCGACGCGACGGCAAACCTCGCGAATATATCACCTTCAATATCGGAGCAGGCGTATCGACATACGCCGATGGCAAGATCCTTCGCAATGGCTCTCCGATAGCCATAAACTCGGCTAAATTCAACGTTAAAGGGTCATATGATGCGGTGCTTGCCGAGATTAAAGCTCTGCAGGCAAAAGGTATCAACACACTACTGCCCGACAATCCGCAGCCGGAGTGGTTCTACGACATCTGCGACAGCGTGGGTATGTATGTCATCGAACGCGCCAACATCAACCCTGTCGAGCAGTCGCAAAACCGCAAGATTGGTGGCACACCATCGAACAACCCAGCCCTTGTAGGTGAGTACCTCAAGCGCGTGAAGTCGATGTACTATCGAACCCGCAACCACGCCTGCATCATAGCATACTACCTCGGTGGTGATGCTGCCGGCAACGGTTACAATATGTACAAGGCATACCAATGGCTCAAGAGCGTAGAGAAGAACCGCGCCATAATATGCACCTCGGCTGATGGCGAGTGGAATACGGATATATAGGCTATTAGCCATTAGCCGCTGGCTAAATTGAAAATTGATAAATTTCCGGTTAGTTCTTTGCCTATGTGAGCATTTCGTTAGCCGAAGAGCAGTGCAAAAAGAGCCTATCGGAACAATTTTATTATGAATATTGAACTAATAGTAGTCGGCAAGACCGACATGAAAGAGGTCGATGCGTTGGTGCAGATGTACACCAAACGCATTAACTTCTATACCAAGTTCTCTATAACCTATATACCCGATCTACGCAATACAAAAAACCTCTCTGAGCAACAACAAAAGAGCGCAGAGGGGGAGTTGCTCCTAAATGGCATTACTGCTGGCGACTACGTCGTACTGCTCGACGAAGCGGGCGAGGAGATGCGTAGCGTAGCCTTTGCTCAGTGGATGCAGAAGAGAATGAACAGCGGTGTGCGACGCTTGGTGCTGATGATCGGAGGCCCATACGGCTTCTCGGAGGCGGTATATGCACGCGCAAACTCAAAAATATCACTCTCGAAGATGACCTTCTCGCACCAAATCGTACGCGCCATCTTCACCGAACAACTCTACCGCGCCTTCACCATTATCAAAGGCGAACCATATCACCACGAGTAATTTTTTCCTCGACTTTTCATTTGCGGGTTTCTCACTAATTGAATAGAGCGTTTAGTTGCGAGAGAACAACATCTGCAATATTGGAAAAATTGGATAAAAAGTGATTTTACAAGGCACAAGAAAAGAGCCATCGCGCAGCATACTTGGCGTATGTGAAAATGGGTAAAATAGCCCTACAAACAGTACTCAAAAAAATTGATTTTAAGCAGATGAGAGCAAGGCAACAAGAGATGAAAACACCTTGCAAATAGCAACCTAAAAACTGTCTTTTAGGCTGATAAATGCAAGGCAAACAAGAAACCCACCCCGCAGCATACTTGGCGTATGTGAAAATGGGTAAAAATAACCCAACAAATAGCACTCAAAAAAAATTGATTTTAAGCAGATGAGAGCAAGGCTTGCGAAGAATCCCCAAGATAGGGTAATACTTGGCGTATTTTCCTTTCTTGGGGATTGAGCGTAACGCAGCTATCGCTGCTTAAAATCGATTTTTACATTTTCTTGCCGACATTAGTCTTCTTCGCAACCTTAGCTGCAGCAGCCTTAGTAGCAGTAGCTTTTGGAGCCTTTGCCTTTGGTGCCTTTACTACGGTAGCGTCCTCGACTGCGTCGGTTGCCTTCTTCGCACGCGAACGGCGAGTCTTTGGCTTTGCCTCAGCTGCAGGTGCAGCAGCAGGTGTTACACCAAGTGTGTATGCCTCGTTGAAATCAACGAACTCGATGATACACATATCAGCACCGTCGCCCAAACGGAATCCGGTCTTCAAAATACGAGTGTAACCTCCCGGACGCTCTGCGATCTTTGGAGCGATGGTACGGAACAACTCTGTAACAGCCTCCTTCTGCTTGAGGTACGAGAATACGATACGGCGCGAGTGGGTAGTATCCTCCTTCGAACGAGTTACGAGTGGCTCGATGAACTGACGAACAGCCTTAGCCTTTGCAACAGTCGTCTCGATGCGCTTGTGGAGAATCAAAGACGATGCCATGTTCGACAACATCGCCTTACGGTGTCCCGCCTGACGGCCAAGATGGTTGAAATTCTTATTGTGTCTCATAATTATTCTTTGTCAAGTTTGTAAATTGATACATCCATTCCAAACTTCAAGTCGAGCGAAGCCAACAACGC
>JAZNHC010000019.1:0-7369 GCA_045576755.1 Alistipes sp. | reverse complement strand
CAATAGCCTGCTCAGCCAATTTCTGCCAACTACGATGCGCTGTTAGCGAGGCAACCTCGAAAAGATCGGGGTTTTCGCGCACGATATCGAGTGTCTGCACACCTATTGAGCCCGTAGAGCCAAGTATTGAGAGTCTCTGTTTCATCATTAGAAGATAATGTAAAGTTCGGGATTAACCGCTTTGCCGTCACACCAAAGTTCAAATTCGAGTATCGATTGGTCTGCGCTCTTGCTATCTCCTGCCGAACCTATCGCTTGCGCGCTCTTAATCTGCATACCCTTCGACACAACCACACCCGATAGATTTTTATACAACGATATAAAACCATTCTTGTGCTGTATAACAACACTATGACCGACCTCCGGCGCCCATTCACTCATAACAACCACACCATCGGATACGGCGGACACCTGTGCCCCCTTGGCTCCGCTGAGTCGCACGCCGTGAAGTTTTTCCGAATTAAATCTTTCCGATATTAGTCCGCTCATTGGTGACACCGCACTAAACGAGGCCTGTACTGCAGGTTCAGTCTTTGCTGTATTCAGGCGATACTTATCGTCATTTTCGATCTTTCGGCGCAACATAGAGTCGGCTTTTGATGGTGCAACGAAGGTCTTTTCGCGCTCCAACGAGTCGTTCTTGACAGACTGCATAGCGGGTGTCTTTCCGCTTACCACAAGGATACGGTTCTCGTTGTACGTAAGCATATCGTTAATCTTGCGCTCCAACGAATCTACTCGCACAATATTACGAATGAGCATCTCGCGCGAACGGCCTGCATTTGTACGATACCCGGGCATAAGATCGAGCAACGGAGTGTAGGCAACAAGCAGCAACAGCACACCAAAGATAAGTGTTACGATAGCCACTCCGACAGCAACAAGAGCCGCAGGTGAGATATCAACACGCCAACGCTCATTATCGTTGTCGATAACTGCAATATTGTGTTTCCGCACGGCGCTGAGAATCCACAAATTTATCTTTTTGATCCACTTCATTTCGAAAATACACATTTAACTCGGTAAAGATACGAATAATTTTTGGATATATTGCTTGCTTATTGCGATAAAAACCTTTAATTTTGCAAAGAGTTTGTTTTGAGCAACAGCTCACATATAACTCAACAACAATTATACACGTGATAACGCATATGAGAAAAAACATCTACCCGTTAATAGTAACGTGCCTATTCGCTATAAGTTGCAACAATGAAGTTCCATCTGTACCGTACCTCGAGGCATCTGAAAGTTCTCTTGAAATTTGGTTTGACCAACGCGAGCACTCCATTGCGATAAAATCATCAGATGTATGGAACGCAACGAGCGAGTGCGAATGGATAAATATAAGTACTACGGAAGGTGACGTCGGAGAACAGAAACTCTATTTTTCGGTATCACAGAACGATTCTGATGACATACGAGAAGGTGCAATAACCATCCAAAGCACCGTATCCGATATACACAAAACCATATCGGTCAAGCAGCACGCAAAGATTGCCGAATATCTAACGATCCACTACACGACAATCGACAATAAATCCGTCGCTATATCCAATTCGGATTTCAGTAACTCCATTATTTCGAATACATACCAAAACGGCACCGGCATCTTAACATTCAACAAGACCATTACCTCGATTGATGCTGAGGCATTCTACGGAAACGAAACGCTCAAAACAGTCACTCTTCCGAGCAGTGTTTTAACAATTTCTGATTGGGCCTTCAGCAATTGCATATATCTGACCAGCATCAACATACCGGAGCGCGTTATTTCAATCGGGAACTCGGCTTTTGCCTATTGCATGCGTCTTCAGGAAATTGATCTGCCAAACAGCATCAATAATATTGGCGCATCTGCATTTAGTGGTTGCAGCGCATTGAGAAGATTCAGTGGCAAATACGCCTCTTCGGATAATCGTTGTCTGATTCTCAACGACATCATTGTAAAGTTTGCTCCTAAGGGCATAAAGACTTACAACATACCCGACGGGACGAAAGGCATTGGTGCCGATGCCTTCTACGAGAGCACTTCGCTTGAAGAGGTAACAATACCGGCATCCGTGACATCTATAGGCGATTACGCATTCTACTACTGCGAATCATTGGAGAGAGTATACTGCAAAGCCACTACGCCTCCGACACTTGGAGAGGCTGCATTCGACAACTATGAAAACGGCGCAGCCAAACCAATCGGCTGCACTTTCTATGTACCTAAGTCATCGGTTGAACTCTACAAATCAAAAGAAGGCTGGGATAAGTACAAGAATTATGTCAAAGAGTACAATTTTTAAGCAAACAGACCAAATAAAACACATTCGACTGAAGCAAAAATATTTTTAACCTAATATAATTTTCATATGAAAACAAGAAGTCTTATTCTTACCATTGCTGCTGTCCTATTTGCGAGCATTCTGTCCGCGTCAGCAGCCAAGAAGACCATTACCGGAACAGTGACTTGCGAAGGTAAAGGTGTTGCAGGAGTTGTTGTAACCGACGGAGTCAATATGACAGTTACCAATGAGAAGGGTGCCTATACACTTCCTACGAAGGTAAAGGATCCTCACTGTCAATTTGTCCATATCTCTATACCATCGGGATACGAGGTTGAGCGCATAGGCAATGCTCCACAGTTCTACAAGCGCGTTGATCCAAAAGCAAAAAAACAGACATTCAATTTCAAGCTGACAAAGGTTGATCAATCGGTTTACTCGGTTTTGGCTATGGCCGACCACCACATCACCGATGTATATGCCAAGCGTGGCGATCATCGTGGCACAGCAAAGTACAAGAATGAGGTCGTTCCATTTATGCGAGAGTATGCTGCAAGCCTCAAGCATCCGGTATATATGGTCGCTTTGGGCGATATGACACAGACCGGCTCACGTCCTGGATGGAAAGGGCGCAAAGGTGGCTATTCTCTTGCCGACTACATGAGAGATACCGATGTTGATTTCCCTATCTTCAACGCTGTCGGCAATCACGACCACAACCACGCTCCTCAGGGCGAGGTATTCAACGACGAAACAGTCTATCTCTCTCGTGCTGACTATCATCGTGATTTGGGTCCTGAGTACTATTCGTTCAATATTGGCCGCGAGCACTACGTTGTCGTCGATAACACCTTTGTCATCACCAAGGATTCGGGTCCGACAACCGACCCCAACGCAACCAAGGGATATTGGTATCGTCTCGACACATACCAGCACAACTGGCTTGCACAGGATATCGCAGCTCTCGACAAAACGAAGGTTGATCGTATCGTAATTTTGGCACACTGCGGACTATTCGGCTATGCAGGCAAGAAACAGCAAATGGACTTGGAGAAGATGCTCGATTACTTCAAGGGTTACGAGGTTGTAGCTCTTATCGGCCACCACCACTCCGACCACACCGTATTCAAGAAGGATTGGAACGGCAAGCCGCTCTATCAATTCTACCACCCATCGGCAGCCGGTACAGCGTGGTACACATACGATAACTGCGAGGGTTCGCCAGCAGCGATAACCGACTACACCTTCCAGAATGGCAAATTCACCCGCACTATCGCCCCTTATGGCACCAACAAGGGATTGAAATTCCGTGCATACGACAATCGCAACTACAAGTGGAACTACCCTATTACCGAGCATACGGGCATCAAGCAGAAACGAGATCTCGAGCTCGTTGAAATCACCACCGACGAAAAGCCTGCCGTAATCGTAAATTTCTGGGGTGCTCACACTTGCAAATTCACCGAAAGTACGGGCGGCAAGGGAAAAGTCACAAGACGCTGTTTTGATCTCAACTTCCGTGATTGGTATTGGGCTACATACGCAAAGAGCGAAGCAGGCGAGTTACCTGAAGGTCAGCGTCTTCACAAGGCAAGTTGGCAGCGTCCAAAGCGCAGCTATCACGTTTGGAAGTATGTTCCTGCAGACCCTGACGCAACAATTACAGCAGTAGCAAAGGATGTCTTAGGCAATGTAATTGCAGAGGTCGAACTTCACGCAAAATAGTCAAATATGAAGAATTTTTTAGCTACTCTTTTGGCAGCAATACTCTGCGTAGGAATCGTCCCTGCGGAGGCTGCCAAAAAGACGATTAAAGGAACCGTCACCTGCGAAGGCAAAGGCGTTGCAGGTGTTGTTGTAACCGATGGTGTAAACATTACCAAAACCGATGCCAATGGTGCATACGCCCTACCCACAAAGGTAAAGGAGCCTCAAAATCAATTTGTCTATATCTCGATACCTTCGGGTTACGAGGTAGAACGCATTGGTAATGCCCCACAATTCTACAAGCGATTGAATCCAAAAGCGAGAAAACAAACATACGATTTCAAACTAACGAAGGTCGATCAGAGTGTCTATTCGCTTCTGACATTTGCCGATGCTCACATCTGTGACGGAATGAATAAGCGCGGACACAAGGATGACCGCCAACGATACATATCGACACTTGTGCCTACGCTCCGCGAGGAGGCAGCAAAGTGCAACGGGCGCGTCTATGTCATCTCGCTCGGAGATATGACACAACCGCAGTTCCGTCCGGGATACAAAGGTCGTACAGATGGCTATTCGTTCAAGGACTATATGGAAGATACGGATGTAGACTACCCTATCTTCAACGCCATCGGAAATCACGACCACAACCAAGCTCCGAAGGGCGAAATCTTCACCGAGGAGACGGTATATCAATCACGCAAAGATTACAATGACGATCTTGGTCCGGAGTTCTACTCGTTTAATATTGGCCGCGAGCACTTTGTGGTGGTTGATAATACCTTTATCATTACCAAAGATTACGGTAGCACAAAAAATCCGGAAGCAACCAAAGGCTATTGGTCAAAACTGTGCGAAAGACAGCACAATTGGCTTGCGAAGGACATCGCAGCACTCGACAAGAACAAGGTGGACCGCATAGTTGTAATTGCACACTGCGGTGTAGTGACTTATTCGGGCAAGTATCAGCAGATGGATGCCGAGCGTATGATGTCATATTTCAAGGGGTATGAGGTTATCGCTCTCATAGGTCACCACCACTGCGATTATGCGGTAAAGAAAGAGATAAATGGCAAACCATTCTATCAATTCGTACACCCTTCTGCAGCAGGTTTGGCTTGGTACTCGTACGACGGCACCGAAGGTTCATTCGCCGCGATTGCCAACTACACCGTTGATAACGGTAAATGGAGTCGCAAGTATATACCATACGGATCGAACAAGGATCAAATCTACCGAGTATATGACAATGGCGACAATAAGTGGAGCTACCCTATCACTTCTCGCACCGGTTCAAAGAGAAGCTACGAGTTGGAGCAGAAGGAGGGCGCAGCGGATGACAAACCGGCTATCATTGTAAATATTATGGGTGCTCACACCTGCAAATTCATAGAGAGCACAGGTGGCAATGGAGAGGTAACAAGACGTCTTTATGACCTTAAATTCCGCGATTGGTATTGGCCTACATACCGTAAGAGTGAGGCGGGTGAAATACCAAATGGAGAGCGACTCTACAAGGCAAGTTGGCAGACACCAAAGCGCGGTTACCACACTTGGAGATATGTCCCTGCTGACCCTGATGCCGAAATTCGCGTCGTAGCAACAGACATCTTCGGAGAGGTTGTAGCCGACTTCAACGCAAGGGCAAAATAGCAGCATCTTATAATTATGAAAAGAATTTTTCTGATAATCAGCCTGATATGCATCTCCATATCAACTGTTAGCGCAGCACGAAAAACCGTTCGTGGCACCGTTACTTGCGACGGCAAGGGCGTAGCCGGAGTTGTAGTAACAGACGGCATTAACATCACCAAAACCGATGCAAAAGGTATGTATGCCTTGCCGACAAAGGTCAAGGAACCTCAGAACCAATTTGTCTACATCTCGATACCTTCGGGTTACGAGGTAGAGCGCATTGGTAACGCCCCACAATTCTACAAGCGATTGGATCCCAAAGCAAGGAAACAGACGCACGATTTCAAACTCACAAAGGTCGATCAGAGTGTCTATTCCATCTTCGCTATCGCTGATACTCACGTAACGGGCGGAAAGATGAAGTACAACCACCGCAAAGACGCTCAGCGTTATCGTTCGTCGTTAGCCGAAACGATAAAAGAGAGTGTAAATGCGGTGAAGGGACCGGTATACATCATCTCGTTAGGCGATATGACTCATCCTGGATCACGTCCCGGATACAAAGGTCGCACAGATGGCTATTCGTTCAAAAACTTTATGGAGGATACTAATGTCGATGCACCAATCTTCAACTGCATAGGTAACCACGACCATAATCGTCCACCAAAGGGGAGCTGTTTCGACGACGAGACCATACATCAATCGCGTGCCGACTTTAACCGTGACCTCGGTCCAGAGCACTACTCGTTCACTATTGGTCGCGACCACTATGTTGTGGTAGACAACTACTATCTCCTCACAACCGACGCTCACGCTACGCGCGCCTTGAAGGCAAAGAAGGGTGCGTGGGTACGTATGTGCGAACGCCAACATAAGTGGCTCGAGCAGGATATCGCAGCACTCGACAGATCGAAGATAGATCGTATCGTTTATGTTGCCCATTTGGGTCTATTCGGTTATTCGGGTAAGCCCGTACAGCTCGATTACGAGCGCGTACTCAACTACTTCAAGGGGTATGAGGTCGTTGCACTTGTTGGACACCACCACGCAGACCACTCGCAGAAAAAGATGTGGAACGACAAACTGTTCTACCAATTTATGCACCCATCGGGAGCAGGTACAGCTTGGTACACATACGACAACTGCGAGGGTACTCCTGGAGCTATTGCACACTACACTTTCAAGGAGGGCAAAATAACCCGTAAGTACATACCGTATGGCGACAATAAGGGTGTAGAGTATCGTGTATACGACAACCATTACCACAAGTGGCACTACCCTATCACATCGCGCACAGGCACCAAAAACAAGTATGCAACCGAACAATCCGCAGCAAAAGAGGATGACCGTCCTGCAATTCTTGTCAATGTTTGGGGTGCTTACAAATGCGAATTCACCGAGAGTACAGGAGGACGTGGAAAGTCGCGTAATCGCCTCTACGATTTGCAATACCGCGATTGGTATTGGCCACAGCTCGAACGCAGCTTAGCAGGTGAGGTTCCCGAGGAGGCTCGACTCAAGAAGGCTGCTTGGCAGGTACCAAAGAGCAGCTATCACATTTGGCAGTATATTCCAATGGATGCCGAAGCCGACATCACCGTTGTAGCCAAGGATGTCTTCGGCAATGTAATAGCAGAGTTCAAGGCAAGGGCAAAATAGTCCGAGAAAGTTGCATCAGAAAAGAGGAAATTTCGGTTTCCTATTTTTTGTTTCGCAGAAAATGTATATCTTTGTGAGTATTTTATACTCAAAAC
>JAZNHC010000018.1:0-19123 GCA_045576755.1 Alistipes sp. | reverse complement strand
TCGTCCTATGGTGGATGCCAAGGCTGCTATGGCAAAGGCTGTTGCACGCTCGGTCTTGCCGCGACTCATCTGTGCCGCCACAGCGTTGTAGTGGAGAGTCTCGAAGCCGAGCAGCTCGGTAGTCATCTCGCGGTTGAGTGGGAACGACGAGCCATATCCTGCGGCAGAACCGAGTGGATTTTGGTTGGCTGTGTCGTAGGCGGCTACCACCAATCGCAAATCATCGACGAGCGACTCGGCGTATGCTCCAAACCACAATCCGAAGGACGAGGGCATAGCCACCTGAAGGTGGGTGTAACCAGGCATCAAAGTCGCCTTATGTTCCTCGCTGAGGGTGATAAGACGCTCGAAAAGCTGATTGGTGTGGCGTGCTATGTCGCGCAACTCATCGCGCATAAAGAGTTTCAGATCGACTAATACCTGGTCGTTGCGTGAGCGTCCCGAGTGTATCTTCTTACCCACATCGCCCAACTTACGGGTGAGCATAAGTTCCACCTGCGAGTGAACATCTTCCACCCCCTCCTCGATAACGAAGTTGCCGCGTTTTGCCTCCTCCAATAGTTCGGTAAGGGCTGCCAAGAGCTGCTCCAACTCGCTCTTTTCGAGTAGCCCGATGGTCTCGAGCATTTTGATATGCGCCATCGAACCCTCGATATCGTACTGTGCGAGTCGAAGGTCGAGCAGTTGATCGTTGCCTACGGTGTAGGACTCGATAGCCTTGTCGGGCTCAAAGCCCTTGTTCCAAAGTTTCATATTATAGTCTATTGCTTAATTCGTCTAAAAATTTGTTGTAGAGTGCGATACCCTCCTCAATCTCGCTCACCAGCACATATTCGTCGGCAGTGTGCGAGCGCGAAGAGTCTCCAACACCCATCTTCAATGCAGGCAAACCCTGCATTATGGCGCGGTCAGAGGTTGTTGGCGAAACGAATACCTCGCGTCCAATCGCCTTTGCCGCCACCACAAGAGGGTGCGAAAGGGCGATTGCCGAGGCACGCACTCGTGTAGAACGGGGGCGAACATCGCACTCCAAAGCATTCTGCAATATCTCTACAACCTCCTCGTTGGTATATGCATCGGTGGTGCGCACATCAACCACAAAACGACACTCATCGGGGACAATGTTGTGCTGTGTGCCTGCAGCAATCTGAGTGACTGTAATCTTTATATCGCCCAACTGCTCGGATGTGCGTTCGAACCGGAAGTTACGTAGTCGCTCGATGTCGTTCATCGCCTTGTAAATGGCATTTTCGCCCTCGTTGCGTGCTGCGTGACCACTCTTGCCGTGAGAGGTGCAGTCCAAAACAACAAGACCTCGTTCAGCCGTTGCCGCCTGCATAGAGGTAGGCTCGCCCACCAATACCATATCCACCTTTATCCCTTCCTCGCGAAGGTGGGGCAGGAAGGCACGCATACCTCGCTCGCCCATATTCTCCTCCTCGGCAGTCAGTGCAAGAAGCAGGTTGTAGGGTAGGTGGGTAGTGTCGTAGTGGTTGCAGAAGGCGGTAAGAAGCGCCACAAGCGACGCTCCGGCATCGTTGCTGCCCAATCCGTAGATTCTTCCATCCTCAATTGTTGGCTCGAACGGGTTGCGCGTATAGGCAGGCGAAGGCTTTACCGTATCCTGATGAGAGTTGAGCATCAGGGTAGGTTTCTTGCCGTCAAAGCCCTTCGAGAGAGCATAGATATTGTTGTGGAGACGACGCACCTCGACCCCTCTTGCAGCAAGCTCCGAAGCGAGAATATCGGCAGTTCCACACTCTTCACCCGAAAGCGACGGTGTGGCAATAAGCCGTTGCAGTATGTCGATAGCAGTCACGATGAAATTAAAAATTAAGAATTAAAAATGGGTTTTCCGCTCTCTGTCATCTGTCCTCTGTTATTGTTGTTCCTGCTGATGTGGTGGCGAGTTGTGCCGAGTGCTTTATTGTGACGCTCGCTACACCACTCTCGATAGCACGGAAGGCGTTATCGATCTTCGGTATCATACCCTTCGAGATGACACCCTCGCTGCGCAGAGTGGGGTAGTCGGCTCGGGTAATCAGCGGAATAACTGAACTCTCATCCTCCACATCGCGCAATACCCCCTGCTTCTCGAAGCAGAACACCAAGTCGGTTGTTGCTATGTTCGATGCCGCCACTGCAACAGCCGAAGCTACACTGTCTGCATTGGAGTTGAGCAGAGTGCCGTTGCCGTCGTGCGTGATGGCGCAAAACACAGGTGTAACTCCGCTCTCAAGCAGAGTACCAAGCAGCGTTTTGTTTATATTTGATGCCTCTATATCGCCCACAAAGCCGTAGTCGAGAGGCTCGGGATTGCGCTTTATGGCAGGTATCATATTGCCGTCAGCGCCCGAAAAGCCAAGCGCGTTGCACCCCTCGGCTTGCAACATTGCCACTATGTGCTTGTTGAGCAGTCCTGCATATACCATCGTCACCACCTCGAGTGTCGCAGCATCGGTCACACGCCTACCCTCAATCATCGTGGTCGGAATCTCCAACTTCTCGGCAAGGCGTGTAGCGAGCTTACCTCCGCCGTGAACCAGAATTTTAGGCGAGGGCAACGAGGCGAAATCGCGCACAAACTGCGCTAATGCCTCCTCGTTGTCGATGACGTTGCCGCCTATCTTTACTACCGTAATCTTCTCCATAGAGTCGCTTTAGGAAAGATAATTTTTAATTTTTAATCTCCTCGAGCATCCTCATCAGTACCACCTGAGCCGATATTTCGCGGTTGGCAGCCTCGGGAATCACTAAGCTCGCCTCCGACTCAATCACCTCGTCCGTAACTATCATATTGCGACGTACGGGGAGGCAGTGCATAAAGAATGCATTGTTCGTAAGTGCCATCTTCTCGGCATCTACGGTCCAATCCTTATCCTCGGACAGCACCTTGCCATAGTTGTTGCCGCTGTAGGCCGACCAATTCTTGGCATAGATAAAGTCGGCACCCTCGAACGCCTTGCGCTGATCGTATTCGATGGTAGCTCCGCGTGTGAATGACTCGTCCAATTCGTAGCCCTTCGGATGGGTGATAACAAGCTCGTAGTCGCTCTTGAGTACCCACTCGGCAAAGGAGTTTGCCACAGCCTGAGGCAGAGCCTTCGGATGTGGTGCCCAAGTAAGTACCACCTTTGGTCGCGGTGTGCGCTTATGCTCCTCGATTGTAATCATATCGGCAAAACTCTGCAGAGGGTGGCGTGTTGCCGCCTCCATACTGAATACGGGGCGTCCCGAGTACTCTATAAACTGCTCGATAACGCGCTCCTCGTAGTCCTCCTTGCGATCCTTCAGACCCGCAAAGGAGCGCACTCCGATAATGTCGCAGTAGGAACCCATCACAGGAATTGCCTCCAAGAGATGTTCGGCCTTGTCGCCGTCCATCACTACGCCACGCTCGGTTTCCAACTTCCAGGCACCCTGGTTTACGTCGAGTACCATCACATTCATTCCGAGGTTCATTGCCGCCTTCTGTGTCGAGAGGCGTGTGCGGAGCGAGGAGTTGAAGAATATCATCAGCAGAGTCTTGTTTTCGCCAAGATGCTTGTAGGCAAAACGGTCACGCTTCACCTCGAGGGCCTCTCGCAATGCCTCCTTCAAGTAGCCCAAATCCTCTACGCAGGTAAACTTTTTCATATCGTGTGAGTAGTTAATTTAGTAGTTCTTTTAGTGCCGCGAGGAAGATGTCGGCCTCGCGACGGGTAATGGTGAGTGCAGGGAGCAGACGCACCGTAGTAGCACCTGCGCCACCCGTAAATATATGGTGCTCCTTCAGCAGACGCAAACGCATCTCCGAGGCGGAACCTTCAATCTCCATTCCAATCATCAAGCCACGACCACGCACCTCCTTTAACTGCGAAATCTTTGCAAGTTCGGTGAGGAGGTAGTTACCCACCTCACGGGCATTTGCCACGAGATTTTCGCGCTCGAAGATCTCCAATACGGCAATTGCTGCTGCGCATGCGAGGTGGTTACCACCAAAGGTGGTGCCGAGCATACCCTTCGCAGCCTCGAAATGTGGGGCAATCAACACCGCGCCCATAGGAAAACCATTTGCGATACCCTTTGCCGAGGTTATGATGTCGGGACGGATGCCTGCGTGTTGGTGAGCGAAGAAGTCGCCCGTACGGCCATAACCCGACTGAATCTCGTCGAGGATAAGCGATACACCATACTTGGTGGTCACCTTGCGCAACTGCTGCAGAAACTCGTCGGTTGGACAGTGGATACCTGCCACACCCTGAATACCCTCGATAAGTACGGCGCAGAACTCTCCGGAGCGAAGTTTTGTCTCGACAGCTTCGATATCGTTCAACTCTACAAACTCCACATTTGCTGTGCGGTTGAATGGTGAGACAATCTTCGGATTGTCGGTAGCCGCCACAGCACCCGAGGTACGTCCGTGAAATGCTTTGCCAAATGCCAAAACTTTAGACTTGCCCGAGTGGAACGATGCGAGCTTAATGGCATTTTCGTTAGCCTCGGCACCCGAGTTGCAGAGGAAGAGCGAGTAATCCTCGTAGCCACTCGCCTTGCCCAACATCTCTGCAAAGCGCACCTGCAACGAGTTCTCTACCGAGTTGGAGTAAAATCCCAACTTTACGACCTGCTGTGCCACAGCCTCAACGTAGTGCGGATGGGCGTGCCCCACCGATATTACTGCGTGGCCTCCATAGAGGTCGAGATAGCGCGTTCCATCTGCCGTAAAGACGTAGTTGCCTTTACCGCATACAGGCTCGATATCATACAAGCTATATACATCAAATAGTTTCATAGTCTTCTTTCTTAGAGTCGTTAAAACGCGCTTGGCTTTAAGTGCAGCCCCTCTTTCTCGTCAAATCCGCAAATGAGGTTCATATTCTCCACCGCCTGTCCCGAAGCTCCCTTCAAAAGGTTGTCAATCGCCGAGACGATGTGCAACTTGGTGCCATACTTCGCTACATAGATGAGCGCCTTGTTGGTGTTTACAACCTGCTTAAGATCGATATTCTTTTCCGATACGAAGCAGAAACGCGAGTCGGCATAATACTCCTTGTACAACGCTACAGCCTCTTCGGCTGAAAGGTTACATTCGGTATAAACCGATGCCAAAATACCGCGAGCAAAGTCGCCTCGCATAGGGACAAAGTTTAAAGCCTTGTCGAACGAGGGTTGGAGCGAACGCAGATTGCGACCAATCTCCAAGAGATGTTGGTGTTCGAAGGCCTTGTAGGTTGAGATGTTGTCCGTGCGCCACGAGAAGTGGGTTGTTGCCGAAGGTTTAACACCTGCACCTGTAGAGCCTGTAATGGCGGTTATATGCACCTCCTCGCTCAGCAGTTGAGCCTTCGCCAAGGGCAGCAGTGCCAACTGAATAGCCGTAGCAAAACAGCCCGGGTTGGCAATGCGTGTAGCCGTGGCAATCCTCTCGCGCTGCATCTCGGGCAGACCATAGACAAAGCCGTCGTGCTCGTCGCGGAAGTCTTGTGCCAAATCGATAATCTTCAGCGTCGCCGGCACCTCATTCTCCTCCATAAACTTTGCACTCGCCCCGTGTGCCGAGCAGAGGAATAACAGTTCGATTGCCGTCAGGTCGTACTCTGCCGAGAAATGCAAATCGCATTCGCCATACAACCCTCCGTGCACATCACTTACGAGGTTACCACTATTGCTTGTCGAGTGAACGAAAACAATCTCCACTTCGGGATGGTTGATGAGCAGACGAATAAGCTCGCCTGCCGTATAACCTGCACCGCCTATAATTCCAACCTTTACCACGCTATTTACCGTTCTTTTTCTGGTTATTGTAATAGATCTTGAGCGGATTAGCCATAATCTTTGTGAAACCTTTCACATCGTCAGCCGACCAAGCCTTGTTTACCTCGCCATACTCACCGAAGTCGGTCTTCATTAGATCGAAATCAGACGTTACACCTACAAGAGTGTAGGAGAGTGGGCGGAGGGTAATCTCCACCTCGCCATTCACATTATCCTGCGAGTGGTCGAGCATAGCCTCGATGTCGCGCATCACAGGGTCGAGGTACTGTGCCTCGTGGAGGAACATTCCGTACCACGTAGCCACCTGATCCTTCCAATAGAGCTGCCACTTGGTAAGGGTGTGCTTCTCGAGCATCTTGTGGGCTGCAATAATCAAAATTGGTGCTGCCGCCTCGAAACCTACACGACCCTTGATACCGATAATGGTGTCGCCAATGTGCATATCGCGGCCAATGCCATACTTCGATGCGATAGCCTCTACGGCACGAATAGCATCCACCTTGCTATCGTACTCCACGCCATTCACTGTTGCAATCTCGCCCTTCACGAAGCCGATTTTGAGCGACTCCTCGCCCTCGGCTGTAACCTGGCTTGGGTAGGCGTGCTCAGGCAGTGTCTGCTCCGAGTGAAGTGTCTCCTTACCGCCTACGCTTGTACCCCACAAACCCTTGTTGATGGAGTACTCCAACTTGGTGAAGTCTGCAACATAGCCGCGCTCCTTGAGGTAGTTGATCTCATACTCGCGAGTGAGAGTCATATCGCGTGTCGGGGTGATAATCTCAATCTCGGGAGCCATAATCTGGAATGTAAGGTCGAAACGCACCTGGTCGTTTCCTGCGCCAGTCGAGCCGTGAGCCACGCAGTCTGCACCAACCTCCTTGGCGTACTGAATAATCGCCATAGCTTGGAAAATACGCTCCGACGATACCGAGATAGGGTAGGTGCCGTTACGCAAAACATTTCCAAAGACCATATACTTGATGCTGCGTTCGTAGTACTCCTCGGTGATGTCGAGTGTGGCGTGTTGTTTTGCGCCAAGGCGATATGCTCGCTCCTCAATCGAGGCAAGCTCCTCCTCCGAGAATCCTCCCGTATTGGCAATAGCCGTATAAACCTCGTATCCGAGCTCCTCGGTCAGATACTTTACGCAGAACGAGGTGTCCAAACCTCCGCTAAATGCTAAAACAACCTTCTTCTTATCCATAGTTTTATTATCTGTTTTTATTCTCTATATTCTGATATTTTGAGCTATTTGTTTTGTTCTTCTCTCTCCGCCTCCTTTTTGTGAATCCACTTTCGGGCTACGATATCTCCTTGCTTCTCAGCCATACGATACCACTTTTCAGCCTCAACTTCACTCTTAGTCACACCCAGCAACCCTTTAGCATAGATAGTCCCCAATCGGCTTTGTGCTCTTGCGTGTCCGTTCTCTGCGGCTGCGGTGTACCATTTGATCGCTTCTGCCTCATTTTTCGCTACGCCAATACCTTCGGCGAGGAGATAGGCTAAGACATTTTGCGCCTCGACATGTCCATTCTTGGCAGCCTTGTAGAACCACTCGACAGCCTTGCCGTTATCCTGAGGATGACCTTCTGTACCCATCATAAAGCACTGAGCCTTGTGAAACATCTCGTCTACCGTCATCGGCTGTTGTGAGATTGAGTTGTTTGGCGTGAATTCTAAGCGTAGGTCTGCTGCATGGGTAGTTGTAGCAATGGTTGCCAGCAACGCAAGCGATACTGCAATAACTCTTTTCATATCTATACCTTTTTTTGTTACTTCAAGTGAAAAATTTTCTTGATGACATTCTTTATCGCCATCGAGTAGGGACTCCACCACGATTGCTTCTGAAGAGGAGTCTTTGGGTCGTAGAGCATACCGGTACATAGGCACATACGACGATTGTTGCGACAGAGGATGTCGTAGTTGCAGCAACCCTCGCAACCCTGCCAAAATTCATCGTCTTGTGTCAGTTCCGAGAATGTCACCGGCTTGTAACCAAGACGGGTGTTGAGTTTCATTACGGGTAGTGATGTCGTAATCGAGAAGAGCTTGGCAAACGGAAAACGCATACGAGCCAACTCGAAGGTGCGCTTCTTGATCTCTCCCGCCAAACCGAGGTGACGATATTCGGGATCGACAATCAATCCCGACGTTGCAACATAGTCGCCGTGTCCCCAACATTCGATATAACTGAAACCAACCAATCTGTCACCGTCGAGTGCTACAACGGCCTTTCCTCCCGTAATCTTCGAGGAGATGTATTCGGGCGAACGACGTGCAATACCCGTTCCGCGCTGCAATGCCGACTCGTATATCAGCTGACATATCTTCTCGGCGTACTCCGCGTGTTCGGGCTGTGCAAAAATTATGTTAATTGAATTATTATTCATAAATATTCAAAATAATTACATTTTCTGCTATTCGGCAAATATGGCGCAAATGTAGTAAAAATTCGGTAATGTTGTCATTGAATTATCAAATATTTTATAAAATAGGTATAAAATAGTGGTTGGCTGTTGCATATATGAAATAATATGCAGAGAATAGGGGTTTATTCCTACTCTCTGCATATCCTTTTTGCTTAGTCTTGCCTGCTAATTTCCTACCTCGCAGAGGAATTTGATGCGTACCAAGCGAATCTCCTCCTCGGTATATTCACCTCCGAGCTCCTCGATAGCCTCGTCGAGCGAATCACTCTCGGCGTCCTCCTTGAAGTAGAGGTAGATATCTTCGATCTTCTCCTCGTCCATATAGTCGGAGAGGTAGTACTGTATATTCAACTTTGTACCCGAATTTACGATAGCTTCGATCTCGGTGAGCAACTCGTCGAATGTAAGACTCTTGGCGCGTGCAATATCCTCGAAATCCATCTGACGGTCAATAGACTGAATGATGAATATCTTGTTGCCTGCCTTGTTTGCCACCGACTTAACCACCATATCCTGCGGACGGATGATGTCGTTCTCCTCGACATAGACCTTGATAAGTTCAATGAACTCCTTACCGAATTTGTTCGCCTTGCCGACACCCACACCCGAGATGTTTTGCATCTCCTCGATGGTTATAGGGTATTGTATCGCCATATCTTGCAACGAAGGGTCCTGGAAGATGACAAACGGAGGTAAATCGTGCTTCTGAGCCACCTTGCGACGTAGATCCTTCAGCATAGCGAAGAGCTGCTCGTCAGCCACTCCGCCCCCCTTCGGTACCGAAGCCTCGGCAGAACGCTCCTCCTCGTCATAGTCGCGGTCTTGCGCCACCATAACCTTTGTCGGCTTGGCAATGTACGCCTCGCCTGCGGCATTTATCGATATGAGTCCGTAGTTCTCGATATTCTTGTCGATAAGACCCATTATAAGTCCCTGACGCACAACCGCCGACCAATGACGGTCACCCTTGCTCTTGCCAATGCCGAACCACTCCAATTTGGCATGTCCGAAACTCTTGATTGCGGCTGTTGTCTTGCCTACGAGCAACGATACGAGATGCTCCATCTTGAACTTGTCGCCAATGGCACGTAGAGCCTGCAACGCCTTGACCAAATCCTGTGTGGCATCGACCTGCGGACGTGGGTTGCAACAGTTGTCGCACGCTCCGCAATTATTTTCGTGATACTCCTCTCCGAAGTAGTGGAGGAGGGTCTTGCGACGACACATCGCACTCTCAGCGTATGATTCTGTCTCGAGAAGTAGCAATTTACCGATCTCCTGCTCGGCAACCGGCTTGCCCTGCATAAACTTTTCGAGTTTCTGTATATCCTTATAATTATAAAAGGTAAGGCAATGTCCCTCGCCACCATCTCTACCGGCACGCCCAGTCTCCTGGTAGTAGCCCTCGAGTGACTTCGGAATATCGTAGTGGATGACAAAGCGCACATCGGGCTTGTCGATACCCATACCGAAAGCGATGGTTGCCACGATAACATCGATGCCCTCCATCAGGAATGCATCCTGATTGTCGGCACGGGTTTGAGCATCCATACCTGCGTGGTATGCACGAGCCTTGATGTTGTTTGCAACGAGCAGCTCTGCCAACTCTTCAACCTTCTTGCGACTCAGACAGTAGATGATTCCGCTCTTACCCTCGTTCTGCTTGATGTAGCGGATGATCTCGCGATCCGTGTCGTTGTTCTTTGGTCGTAGCTCGTAGAAGAGATTTGGACGGTTGAACGACGACTTGAATACTACAGCATCGGTCATACCGAGGTTTTTCTGGATATCCATCTGAACCTTTGGCGTAGCTGTTGCTGTGAGGGTAATAAGCGGAGCCTGACCGATATCGTTTATAATAGGACGTATTCGTCGATACTCCGGACGGAAATCGTGACCCCACTCCGAGATACAGTGAGCCTCGTCGATTGCGTAAAACGAAATTTTAATCTTGCGCAGGAAGGCGATATTATCCTCCTTGGTAAGCGATTCGGGAGCAAAGTAGAGAAGTTTGGTCTTGCCTGCCAACACTTCGTCGCGTACCTGCTGTACGGCAGCACGACTCAACGATGAGTTCAGAAAGTGTGCGATGCCCGAGTTATCGGAGAATGTTCGCATAGCATCCACCTGATTTTTCATCAGTGCGATGAGAGGGGAGATGATAATGGCGACACCATCCATCATCAGTGCCGGCAGTTGATAGCAAAGCGATTTTCCTCCACCCGTAGGCATGAGTACAAAAGTGTCACGACCCGAGAGAAGATTTAAGATAACCTCCTCTTGGCTGCCTTTGAACGAATTGAAACCAAAATACTTTTTTAGGTTCTCTCGTAGTAAATTTCTGTCTGTCAATGACTGTGACATACTCAATTATGCTCTAAAATCTACTTTTTAACTAAAATTTCCAATCAAAGATAAAAAATATTTCGGAAAAAATCATAACTTTGTGTGAAATTTATTTGAAAAATTTACAGAACACACCTTCGGATATGAGGCTTTTTACTACGGACCTTGTCAAGAAATATAAGTCGCGAACAGTTGTAGACCACGTGTCTATTGATGTTCAGCAGGGCGAAATCGTCGGTCTGCTCGGACCTAACGGAGCTGGTAAAACCACCTCTTTCTATATGATCGTGGGACTTATCAAACCTAACGAGGGCAGAATCTTCCTCGAACACGACGACGGAAAGATTGACGAGCTGACCAAATTGCCCGTATACAAACGAGCGCAGCTCGGTGTGAGCTACCTTGCTCAGGAGGCCTCGGTGTTCCGCCATCTCAGTGTCGAGGATAATATCCGCTCGGTGCTCGAGATGACCAACTATACCAAAGAGTATCAGCGTGACCGTACCGAGGCTCTTATCGAGGAGTTTCGTCTGCAGAAGGTGCGTAAGAGCTATGGTAACCAACTCTCGGGAGGTGAGCGTCGTCGTACCGAGATTGCGCGAGCTATCGCCATCAATCCTGCATTTGTCCTTCTCGACGAGCCGTTTGCGGGTGTAGACCCTATTGCGGTTGAGGATATCCAGAGTATTGTGGCAACGCTCAAAAATAAAAATATTGGTGTTATTATTACCGACCATAATGTCGATGAAACCCTCGCCATCACCGATAGAACATACCTCCTCTACGAAGGTAAGATTCTTAAAACCGGTACTGCCGAGGAGCTTGCCGCCGACGAGATGGTCCGTCGAGTATATCTCGGCAAGAACTTTGAGTTGAAGCGTAATCATCGTTTTGAGCTTCCTCAAGAGTAAAAATCGTTCTGATGAGTTCTTTTTGTACAAGTCGGCGGATAGCAAAATGCTCACATACGTTTTAGTATGCTCCGCTTTTGCTCCCTTGCCTTGCACAAAAATAATCTCATCATAGACGATTTTTTGGCAGGATGGTTCTGATGAGTTCTTTTTACACAAGTCGGCGGATAGCAAAATGCTCACATACGTTTTAGTATGCTCCGCTTTTGCTCCGTTGCCCTGCACAAAAATAATCTCATCATAGACGATTTTTTTGGGGTAGTAGAGTTCTGGGGGTTCTATAAAGTTCTGGGTTTTAGGGATCCTGGGGAGATTGAGAATTAAAATTGTTTCCTCTAAATCCTTTACTCGCCATTATAAAAGAAAAAACAAAATAAGCTAATGGCTAATGGCCAATAGCTAATAGCAAAAAAATAAAAAAAAAGTATGGATTCATCTCTCCCGCGAGGGCGAATTTCGGGCGTAGCTGCGCCCCCTTGTTCTAAAAGCTACGCACAGCGTGCCTTGGCAGCGGCGCTGCTTGCCGAGGGCGAGTCGGTGTTGCGTAATCTCGATTTTTGTGACGACACACTATCTGCCATTGCTACCATCGAGGCGTTGGGTGCCGAGGTAGAGCGACTTGACGAGCGCACCGTTAGGGTGCGTGGTGGTCTTGCACCAAAGAGTGATCTCCTGAATGTTGGAGAGTCGGGTTTGGCTACGCGAATGTTTACCCCTATAGCGTCATTGTGTGACAAGGCTATAACGGTGCAGGGTAGAGGCACTCTGCTCTATCGTCCGATGCATATGATGATCGAACCGTTGCGTAAGCTCGGTGTGAATGTGCGTGATGGCGGTGGTCGTCTGCCTATTGAGGTGTGTGGTCCGATGCGTGGTGGCGAGATCGAGGTTGATGGTTCGGTGTCGTCGCAGTTCCTCACAGGTCTATTGATGGCTCTGCCAAATGCTGAGGAGGATACCACAATCTTGGTCGAGAATGCAGTATCGAAGCCCTATCTCGATATGACTATCGATATGGCATCGAAGTTTGGTGTGAAGATTCAGCATAACGATTATAAGGAGTTCTATGTCGAGGGTGGTCAGAAGTACGAGCCTGCCGATATAGCCATAGAGGGCGATTGGAGTGCCGCAGCAATGTTGCTTGTGGCGGGAGCCATAGCAGGTGACATCACATTGAAGAATGTGTCACTGCTCTCCAAACAGGCTGATGTTGCTATCTGCGACGCCTTGGTGCGTGCCGGAGCTTCGGTTACAAGCGAGTCCGATTCGATTACGGTTGAGCATCGTGACTTGGTGGCGTTCGAATTTGATGCCACGCAGTGTCCCGACCTCTTCCCTGCCTTGGCAGCCTTAGCCGCAGCAGCGGAGGGCGAGAGCGTAATTTATGGAGTGCATCGTCTGGAGCACAAAGAGTCCAATCGTGCCGAGGCTATCAAGCGCGAATACGAGAAGGTTGGCATAAAGGTACGTTTGGAGGGCGATGTGATGTATATCTCGGGCGGAGATATTCGCGCAGCCGAGGTAGATAGCCATCACGACCATCGTATCGCTATGTCGATGGCGGTGTCGGCTTTGCGTTCCGATGGGGAGATGCTCATTCGTGATGCAGAGTGTGTGGCAAAGAGTTTTCCCGACTTCTTCGAGGTGTTGGATTCGCTTAGAATTAAGGAGTAGATATGTGGCATAATAGTTTCGGCTCGAAGTTCAGAATTGAGATCTGGGGTGCTTCGCACACGCCCGAGATAGGTGTGCGCATTGAAGGGGTGCCACAGGGCATAGCTTTGTCGGAGAGTGACTTCGAAGCCGACCTATCGCGACGTCGAGCCTCGGCAAGAGGTACTACGGCGCGCCACGAAAAGGATATACCTGCAATTGTTGCGGGCGTTGCCGAGGGTGTGACGACAGGCGAGGCCGTAGAGATTGTATTTCAGAATGGAGATACCCGCTCGTCGGACTATTCGCAGTTTGAGCAACATCCGCGTCCATCACACGTGGACTTTACGGCACGAGCAAAGTATGGTCCCGATGTCGATTTACGCGGTAGCGGTCAGTTCTCGGGACGTATGACGGTGCTGTTGGTAGCAGCGGGTGTAGTAGCAAAAAAGGTGGTTCGTGGTGTCGATTACGCCACCTCGATAGTTGAGATTGGGGGCGAGCGCGACAAAGCGGAGTTCCAACACGTTATAGAGGCGGCAATGTGCGATGGCGACTCGGTAGGAGGTGTTGTCGAGTGTTGTGCCAAGGGAGTTCCGGTGGGGTTGGGAGAACCGTTTTTCGACTCTGCCGAGAGTATCATAGCGCACCTTCTCTTCTCTGTGCCTGCGGTTAAGGGTGTCGAGTTTGGCAGTGGCTTCGAGGGTGTGCGACTTCGTGGCTCTGAGCGAAACGACTGCTTTGTGGATGGCGAAGGACATACGGCATCGAACAATGAGGGCGGTATAAATGGCGGTATCACCAATGGCAACGATTTGGTAGTTCGCGTGGCGATAAAACCCACTCCGAGCATCTCGCGTGAGCAGATGACCTACAATAAGGCGTTGGGCGAGGTTGCTCCGTTGCAGATCAAGGGCAGGCACGATGCCTGCATCACACTGCGTGCTGCGGTGGTTGTGGAGTCGGTTGTAGCCATTGCGTTGGCTGAATTGTCGCTCTAAATTTAACTTTTGCGATGACAGTGCGTCTTACTATACACGCGATTAGGGATGCCGTGGAGTCTCTATACGGGCTTCGCGAAGCTGAGAGTGTGGCACGTATGGTGGTCTGTGACAGACTCAATTACAACCTCTCGCAGCTTGTTGCCCATTACGACGATGAGTGTGAAATTGAACATTTAGAGCGTGTGGTTGCCGAGTTGCGCCGTGGTCGCCCTGTGCAGTACGTATTGGGCAAATCCGAGTTCTGCGAGATGGAGTTCGAGGTTGCCGAGGGTGTGCTTATACCGCGTCCCGAGACAGAGGAATTGGTATATCGCATAGCCGAAACCACAAAACGGGGAGCCCGCATCCTCGATATCGGTACGGGTAGCGGAGCAATAGCCGTGGCACTTGCGAAATTGGTCAAGGAGTCGGAAGTTGTGGCGGTAGACATCTCGCGTGAGGCACTTGCAATAGCCACAAGGAATGCCGAGCGACTTGGTGCAAAGGTAGATTTTGTGGAGGCGGATGCCTTGGGTGATTTGAGCCACTTGGGCGACTTCGATGTCTTAGTGTCAAATCCGCCATATATTCCGCAGAGCGATATTGTCGATATGCGGAGAAATGTGGTCGATTTCGAACCACATACGGCGTTGTTTGTTCCCGACAACGACATTTTGTGCTTCTACCGCGCTACAGCGGCGAATGGAGCAAAGATGCTGCGCGAGGAGGGATCGTTGTGGTTTGAGATATATGAGCGTGCAGGCGAGAGTGTGTGCACAATGTTGCGCGAAATGGGATTTTCGCGAACGGAGCTCTTTGAGGATGCAAATATGAAACCGCGAATGGTATGGAGCAGAAAGTAGCGAAAGCACCAAAGGTGAAGACGGTAGTGCAGGCTCTGCAGTCGCTGATGCGTATGTGTGCCCGTTCGGAACGCTCCTCGGGCGATGCCCTCAGACTGATGAAGCGGTGGGGTGTGGCGGATGCCGATGCACGAAAGGTGTTAGTGCAGCTTCAAACAGAGCGTTTTATCGACGATAGCCGTTATGCCGAGGCGTACGTGCGCGACAAACTTAATCTAAGTGGCTGGGGTGCCTACAAGATAAAGATGGGGCTTCGAGCAAAGGGTGTGTCGAAGGAGATTATCGACGAGGTTGTAGCTCCGATGATTGCGGCAACCGATATGAGTGAGCGCTTGGAGGAGATGATGCGCCGCCGCTTACGTACACTGAAATATAGCAACAGCTACGATGCCAAGACGAAACTTATACGCTTTGCTGCATCGCGCGGATACGATATGGAGCAGGCGGTTGAGTGTGCTTCGAAGATTGTTGAGGATTAAATTAAAATAAACGAAATATGAAGAGATTTTATGGACTTTTACTGTCGCTTGCAGTTTTGATTACACCGATTGGCGCTTCTGCTCAGTCGTTGTCGGCGGCAGGAGGTGCACCGATGAACTTCTCGGACTTTGTGACGAGTAGTTTTATCAACTACTACACGACGGGTGGTGTACAGGAGAAACTCTATGTGGTTACCGATAAGCCTTTCTACAGTGCGGGCGATACCATCTACTTTAGTGCCTTCCTGGTGAACTCGATCTATTTCAATCGTACCACCGAGACCAACTTTATCTACGTCGAGCTGATTGATGCCCTTGGACAGATCGTTTCGCGAATGCGTGTGATAGGTTCGGATGGTCGTTTCTACAACGCAATACCACTTTCGACGAGAGTTACCCCGGGAAAGTATACGCTGCGTGCCTACACCAAGTGGCAGACCAATTTCGATCAGTCACTCCTCTTCACGCGCGAGTTAGAGATCGGTAACTACATCGACGATGCCGTGCAGACCAAGGTTTCGTACGAATTCGACGGAACGGGCAAGGTGGTGGCTACGGTGGAGGTTACCAATAGCAGTTTCGCACCAATTATCAACAATGCGGTAGAGTACTCACTCAGTATCAATGGCCGTACAACACGTCACCTGACAAGAACAGACCGAAACGGAATATTCCGATTTACATTCCGTCCGAGTGCAAATATGGCAGACTGTATCCGAATGAATATCAACGCCAATGGTCGTAAAATGGATAGAAAGATGCAGTTGCCCTCTTTCGAGGACGATTTCTCGGCAAAGTTTATGCCTGAGGGTGGTAACCTTGTGGCAGGCATAGGCCAGGTTATTGCATTCAGCGCAGTGGGCGTAAGCGGTCACGGCGTAGATGTCGAGGGTGTTGTTCAAACCAAATCGGGTGAGGTGGTTTGCAATATTCGCTCCGAGCACAACGGAATGGGCAAGTTCGTGTTTAAGGCGGCTCCTGGTGAGACCTATATCGCAACCCTCACAACCAAGAGTGGTGTGTCGAGATCGTTTACACTCCCCGAGGCTCTCGATTCGGGTTGCGCAATGGCATTGCTTACCGACGAAGAAAATCGCGTTGTTCTGCACGTCTTTACAACTGCCGACTATCCTCGCAATCAACTCGTTGCGGTGGTGCAGTCGCGCGGTATTGTGAACTATGTAGTGGAGGATCTCTCGCATCCGTTGGGCATCCCTACCGAGAAATTGCGTAGCGGTGTTGCCCAGATTTCGATCATAAACAAGATGGAGCGCAAAGTGGTTGCGCAGCGACTCTTCTTCGTACGTGGAAAGGTTGCATCAGCCGCCATCACACCAAGTGTAAGCAAGTTTGCTCCGCGTGAGAGGGTTCAGGTGGATTTTGCTATCAAAGGTAGTAATGGCAATGCCGTCAAGGGCGACTTTGTGGTTTCGGTGACCGATGCAGACCTCCTGACCGATAACGGAAAGTCTGACAACATCTTCTCGTATATGCTTCTCAACTCCGAGTTGAAGGGACATATTGACAATCCAAGATACTACTTCGAGAGCGACGATGCCGAGCATAACGCCCATCTCGACCTTGTGATGCTGACACACGGCTGGCGTAGATACAATATAAATAATATTCTCGCAGGTACCAAGCCTCGCATATATCACCAGTTTGAGTCGGAGCAGAGCATTACAGGAAAGGTTCATAGCAACAGTTCGAACAAAGTGCGCAATCCGAGCGTTATGATCTTCCGTAATCGCAAGGAGTACCTCGGAGTACACTCGCTCAATAGCTCTAATCGTTTCCACATTACCGGTGTGGACTCGCCCGATACCACCATCTACCTCTTGCAGGCGTTGAACAGAGATGGTAGCAGTTCGCGTGTCCGTATCAAGGTCGATCCATACGTATTCCCTCAGACGCCGATTATCCCTCGTGATATCTACCAAAAGAAGAAGGATGTCTCTGCTACCGAGGAGTATATGTTGCGATCCAAGCAGGACTACTTCGAGGATGGCGGTATGCCTGTTATCGATATTGATGTGGTGACAGTCGTTGCCGAGAGAATAAACACATACGACTACTCGACTTCGCTCAACGACTTTAACACCGTGAGTGGCGATATGACGCGCTTTGTGTCGATTTACGAGGCGTTGCAACGCTTCCGTCAGCTCGAGGTTGTAGGTAACGATGTCTATGTGGCATCGCCAAAGCTTGCTGCGTCACCTGTTAATGAGGATACAAATCAATCTACGGGAGGGGTTGATAGCGAAGATACCGAGCAGACAAATATCTCGAGCGTCGAGATAGATATGGACGACAAGGTCGAGCTTATGCCGGCTGTCTATGTGAATGGTCAGCAAATGGATATGGGAGCTATTGATGCCTATCCGATGTCCGAGATTATCAGTGTATCGTATCTCGATAAGTTCGAGTCTATGGCTGCAGGTATGAGCTCGGAGACGGGTGCTATCATCCTGCAGGTTAAGGATATCAATGCACGCGAAAAGTTCCTTATCAACTCTATGGCAGAGGTTGTAGTACCTGGCTATTCGACACCTGTCGAGTTTTATGCCCCTGACTATTCGGTGACAAATGATCGCGAGAAGAGCGATAAGCGAACCACTATTGCGTGGGTGCCCGTATTGCAGAGCAATTCACTCGGCGATGCCTCCATCTCTTTCTGGTCTGCAGACCGCGCCTCTTCCTATCGTGTTATGATCGAGGGTATCACAGCCGAGGGTGAGTTGGTGCATAATGAATTGATACTCCAACCAAAGTAAAAATCGTTCTGAGCGGCTCTTTTTGAGTCGCTCTTCGGTTGGCGAGATGCTCACATAGGTTCACTATGCTGCGCTCTCGCCACCTTTTTTGCCTCAAAAATATCTCACTCCTAATAATTTTCCTTCTTAGGCTCAAAGTAGGCCTGTGGATGTTGGCAGGTAGGGCAGATGCGTGGTGCAACTTTGGCTTTGCATGTAAATCCGCAGTTGCGACACTGCCACCATATTTCCCCGTCGCGATGGAAGAAGTCGCAATCGGTTATGCGCGACAACAGCTTTAGGTAGCGCGATTCATGCTCCACCTCTACTGTCGATACCATTCGGAAGGCGCTTGCAACCTCGGGAAATCCCTCCTCTTCGGCTATTGCGGCAAATGTAGGGTAGAGGATGTCCCACTCCTCGCGTTCACCCTCAGCGGCAGCTAATAGGTTCTCCTCGGTTGTACCAATACGCCCGGCAGGGTATGTAGCCTCGTTAATCTCAGCTTTGCCGCCTTCGAGCAACTTGAAGAAGACCTCGGCATGCTCCTGCTCTTGCGCAGCTGTTTCGTTAAAGATGGCAGCAATTTGCTCGTAGCCCTCCTTGCGCGCACGCTTGGCGAAGAAGGCGTAGCGGTTTCGTGCCTGTGATTCTCCGGCAAAAGCCTTCAACAGATTTTGCTCGGTACGAGTTCCTTTGATACTTCTCATTTTGTAGCGTTTTTTAGAATTAAACAAGCGAAGAAAGACAATATCTATGCCACGTCTGGGAGGTGAGAATGGCAAAAAAAGATGAAAAAGTTGATTTTTTTTGAAAAAAGTTTTGCGGAAAAGAAAATTTGCCTTATCTTTGCACTCGCAATCGGGTAAGACCGAGAGCGGTAATGCCTCTTTAGCTCAGTTGGTAGAGCACGACACTCTTAATGTTGGGGTCCAGGGTTCGAGCC
>JAZNHC010000017.1:0-5190 GCA_045576755.1 Alistipes sp. | reverse complement strand
CAAAATACTATAAGTTACCCTTCTCGATATCCTTGAAGTAGCGATAAGTTCCAACCTTCAACTCAACAGTTGCAGGCTCGTCGCAAACTACGATACCGTGCTGATGAGTCTGGATTGCCGATGCAGTGTATACATGAGAGTAAGCTCCCTCAATGCAGTGGTGCAACGCCATAGCCTTCTTGTGACCGAAAGCGAGGATGATAACCTCCTTTGCTGCCAATACAGTAGCAACACCTACCGACATAGCCTGCTTTGGCACCTTGTTTACATCGTTGTCGAAGAAGCGCGAGTTAACAAGCAAGGTGTCGTAAGTCAAAGTCTTAACGCGAGTGGGCGAGTTAAGCGACGAGAATGGCTCGTTGAATGCCAAGTGTCCATCCTCGCCAATACCGCCCAAGAACAAATCGATACCACCAGCTGCAACGATCTTTGCCTCGTACTCCTCGCACTCCTTTGCGAGGTCAGGAGCGTTACCATTAAGGATATTTACATTTGCAGGGTTGATGTCAACATGCTTGAAGAAGGTGTTGTGCATAAACGAGTGGTAGCTCTCTGGGTGCTCCTCTGGCAAACCTACATACTCGTCCATGTTGAATGTTACAACATTCTTGAACGAAACCTTACCTGCCTTGTAGAGTTCGATAAGGTGTGCGTAGGTTGTAAGTGGAGTAGAACCTGTAGGCAAACCGAGTACGAAGCGGCCACCTGCAGCCTCTTTCTCGTTGATGCGCTTAACAATGTACTCCGCAGCCCAACGGCCTGCATCCTGCTGATTGTCCTGAATAATAAGTCTCATAATCTGTTAAATTTATCTGTTAAAACATCTTTACAAAAACCTCAATTGCTTGATACTCCGCCATACCGAGGGCGTTGTACTGATTTGCAGTGGTCTGCGTGCGCTCCTCGCTACGCTGCCAGAACTCGCGTGGATCGTCGCCTGGGAATGGCACGATATCCTTCTGCGAAAGGTGGCGGTAGATGGCGTGACGCTTCTTTATCATCTCGTTTGGCGAGAGTGGCACTGCCATATCCACCGATCCGAGATCCCACTCCATCCAAGCTCCACGATAGAGCCACAAGTGGCAATCCTTGAACCACTCGTCGTTGCGTACCACTTCGATAGCCTCCAAGACGATCTCGATGCAGGTACGGTGTGTGCCGTGTGGGACGGAGAGGTCACCTGCAGCGTAAATCTGGTGAGGCTTAACCTCGCGCAACAACTTGGCTACAATGTTAATATCCTCCTCGGTGAACGGACTCTTGCGGATACCTCCTGTCTCGTAGAATGGGAGATTGAGGAAGTGGGCGTTAGTGTCGGCATTAAGACCGAACGAACGCACCGCTGCGCGAGCCTCGGCACGACGAATAGAACCCTTGATGTTGAGCAAAGCACGTGGCTCAGGCTCTCCCGGACGCTTGCTCTTGACGATAGCTTCAACCTTGGCATACTCATCGGCAAAGCCAAGTTCGTGAGCTACGTCAATGTTCTGCAATACAACATCATCGTGTACCGCCACATTACCCGAAGTCTCGTATGCCACGTGTACGTTGTGACCCTGCTCAACCAAGCGGATGAATGTACCACCCATCGAGATAACATCGTCATCAGGGTGTGGCGAGAAGATCAAAACATTCTTTGGGAATGGAGTAGACTTTACAGGGCGAGTCGAGTCGTCGGCATTTGGCTTTCCACCCGGCCAGCCTGTGATGGTATGCTGCAAATCGTTGAATACGTCGATGTTGATCTGGTCGTAGGTACGTCCCTGCTCTAACAACTCACCGAGCGAGTGCTCGAGGTAGTCCTGATAGCTCAACTTCAAGATTGGCTTATTCACAATGCCGCACAACCAAACTACAGCCTTACGGGTGAACTTTGGGGTCCACTCGCACGAACCTACCAGCCAAGGTGTCTGCACGCGGGTAAGCTGCGACGCTGCACCCTCGTCGATAACAACCTCGATATTAGGATGTGCCTGGAGGTATGATGCCGGAACCTGCTCCGAAACGTTACCCTCGACAATGCGCTTAACGATATTTGCCTTGTCCTCGCTCCAAGCCATCAATATAATACGCTTAGCACCCATAACGGTATTGATACCCATTGTGATAGCCATCTTCGGAGTATTCTCCAAGCCGTTGAAAGCGTCAATCTGTGCCTTACGGGTGTGATACGATAGCTGCACAAGGCGTGTGTTCGACTTGGCGTATGAGCCAGGCTCGTTAAAGCCGATCTGCCCATCCTTGCCGAAGCCGATAATCATCAAGTCGATATCCTTCTTGCAGTAGTTCTTGCAGTAGTTCGACACCTCCTCACGGGCGATAGTGCCGTCAGGGAAGTTGATGTTCTCGGGCTTGATGTCTACTTGATCGAGCAACTCCTCGTGGATGCGATAGTTGCGACTCTGCTTCTCGGTAGGGCTGATAGGGTAGAACTCATCCAAGCTGTACACCGCTACATTAGCAAAGCTAACCAAACCCGCTTTGTAGCGTTTTACCAACTCGCGATAGAGTCCGATTGGGGTTTTACCTGTTGTTAATCCGAGAACGAATGGGCGTTGCTCGTTATGAGCCTTAATGGCAGAAACGATGTTGTCTGCAATGTATTGCACGCCGACATACTCGCTCTCGTAAACACGCGTTGCAATGCGCTCGTAACGCTGAATCAAATCCTTGATCGCCTCGTCAGCAATCAAGCCACCATTCTTTGGTAATGCGTATTTACTATTCATAATGCTTTTTAGGTATTAAATTGTGTTTCCAATTACATTTACTCCTCGTCGGCCTCGGCCATAGTGTGGTATACGTTTACCACATCGTCGTCCTCCTCCAACTTCTCTACGAGCTTCTCTACCGCCTCGCGGCCCTCAGCATCGAGCTCCTTGGTGTCAGTTGGGATGCGTACTGACTCTCCCGATACAATCTCGTAGCCCTGATCGTCCAACCACTTCTGAATTGCACCGAACGACTCGTATGGAGCATATACGTTGATGCCATCCTCCTCTACGTAGAACTCATCTACGCCAAGGTCGATCATCTCGAGTTCGAGCTCCTCGGGATCTGCACCCTCAGCCTTGAACTTGAATACGCACTTATGCTCGAACATAAAGCCTACCGAACCCGAGTTTCCGAGTGTACCACCGCACTTGTTGAAGTACATACGCACATTCGGAACTGTACGGTTTGTGTTGTCGGTTGCAGTCTCCACCAAGAACGCAACACCGTTAGGACCATATCCCTCGTATACTACCTCCTTGTAATCTGCAGCATCTTTCTCGGTTGCTCTCTTGATTGCGCGCTCCACATTCTCCTTAGGCATATTCTCAGCCTTCGCATTCTGCATCAAGATTCTCAATCTCGTATTTGCCGATGGATCACTACCTCCTGCCTTTACCGCAATCTCAATCTCTTTTCCAATCTTAGTAAAGACACGGGCCATATGTCCCCATCTCTTCATCTTTCTCGCTTTGCGATACTCAAATGCTCTTCCCATACTTTTTCTCTTTTTATTTGTTTGTAAACTTATTGCTCTTTGTTCTGTAAATCGTTCCGATGAACTCTTTTTGCACTGCACTTCGGATGAGCAAAATGCTCACATAGGCCGACTATGCTGCGCTTTTACTCCCTTGTTTAGTACAAAAATAGTCTCATCGCCTCCGATTTTCCCTATTTGGGTTGTTTGTAAACTTATTGCTCCTTGTTCTGTAAATCGTTCCGATGAACTCTTTTTGCACCTTGCATGTGTCGTAAAGCTCACATACTCCAAAGACCCATATTGCCTTAATCGTACTAAATTCAGCCGCTATTTTGCGGGGGTGAAATGTAATTTCACTTCCAACTTGCAAAGTTATAAAATATCAGGCTAAAATTCAACTTTTTGCGAAAAATTTTGCAAAACCAAAAAAAGGTTGTACCTTTGCCCCCGGAAAGATGGCAGAGTGGTCGAATGCGCCGGTCTTGAAAACCGATGAGCTGAGAGGCTCCGGGGGTTCGAATCCCTCTCTTTCCGCTCCAAAAGAGAAGCGATTATTCGCTTCTCTTTTTTTGCTTCAATCGAGGGCTTCGTCAGTCTGTGGCGGTGTGGCAGAGTTGTCTGCGCTGCGGTGTGCGATTGCTACGCAACTCATTGCCATTGTGTATAGCCGTCTTCGAAAACAAGTTTTCAGTCGCCCATACACAATAGCAACAATCTTCGATTGCGCCCACCTTGCTTGCTCTGCTCAAACCTGCGGTGACCGTTCGAATCCGGTTGTGGGGAAAATTCTACCTGGTGGTGAAATGTGATTGGGAGACCGTTCAAAACCTTGTGGTTTTGTCAGTCTGTGGCGGTGTGGCAGAGTTGTCTGCGCTGCGGTGTGCGATTGCTACGCAATTCATTGCCATTGTGTATAGCCGTCTTTGAAAACAAGTTTTCAGTCGCCCATACACAATAGCAACAATCTTCGATTGCGCCCACCTTGCTTGCTCTGCTCAAACCTGCTGAGACCGTTCGAATCCGATTGTGGGGAAAAGGTGGGCTTCAGCCACTTGCGTTATGGGAAAATTTGTTCGTCTGTCGTTACAATATTCAACGAGAATGTGGATATTTGTGCCAATGAAGGGCTATTTGTCCATCTTTTATTGTAAAATTCGGAAATTTATTTATATATTTGCATCACAAATTAACAAACACAAATTAACCAATGGGAAATAAAGTAGAACGATTAAACCTCATCAAACGAGTAGTTGGTGAGGAGTTAATAGGGTCACAGGAGGAACTTATCAAGCGATTGGCCGATTATGGCGTTCAGGCGACACAGAGTACTTTGTCGCGCGATTTCAAGGAGATTAACATTTCGAAGATGCCACACCCCGACAAGGGTTACATCTACGTACTGAGCGAGAGGTTTAGTTCGGAGGTTGTTGCCAATACGGCTAATATTTCCGATGCAGTATTGAGCATAAAGTTCTCTCATAACATCGCTGTTCTTGCCACAAAATCGGGCTATGCAAGCGCCATTTCGGTAATAATTGATAGTCGCAAGAATAAGGATATTATCGGTACCGTTGCAGGCGATAATAATATCATTATGATTATCCGCGAGGGTGTTGAGCAGGCTCAGATCTTCGAGCAGATGTGCAATATTTTCCCTTCATTGCGATATGTAGAATAGTAGCGACTCTCCTTTTTTTTGGGGAAGTCGGAGGCCAAGC
>JAZNHC010000016.1:0-18835 GCA_045576755.1 Alistipes sp. | reverse complement strand
CCCTACAGCATTCATCAATCTTATCATGGGCAATCGTCCCTCCGCCAAATCGACGTATGCATTTCCCGTCCATCGATCACCTGCATCTACAACAACAGTAAATACCGTATCGCGACACTCCTTGACAGCAGTCGCAAGTCGAGCCACATTTTCGAGCGATGCATGCATATCATTGGTCGAAAGAATAACAAACTCGCTTTTGCGCAATGTTGTGCGATAGAACAATACGCCCGACAAAACAACTACAACGGTCAGTACAATGTATAAATACCTCTTCATAAGCCTTTTATCACGACACCGAAGGCCACCGCAAAAGGGCAGCCTTCGACAGTCACTTCTTCTACATATATATTATATTATAGAGTAGCGAGAAAATCGGTAACATTCTTCTCAATGCGAGCCTCAATATCGTCGCACTCCGCCTTCTCGAACTTCTCACCTACAATCTGCTCATAGAGCTCGATGTATCGCTCGGTGATGCTCGCCACAATCTCTGGAGTCATCTCAGGCACCTGCTGACCCTCCTGACCCTGGAAACCATTTGCCATAAGCCACTCACGCACAAACTCTTTCGAGAGTTGCTTCTGCTTCTCGCCTGCCGCCAAACGCTCCTCGTAACCCTCGGCATAGAAGTAGCGCGAAGAGTCAGGGGTGTGGATCTCGTCCATAAGGTAGATCACACCGTTCTTCTTTCCGAATTCATACTTTGTATCGACAAGAATCAAGCCCATCTTGGCAGCAATTTCGGTACCACGCTGGAAGATTGCACGAGTATACTTCTCGAGCTGCTCGTAATCCTCGCGCGAAACGATACCCTGCGCAATAATCTCCTCCTTCGAAATATCCTCGTCGTGTCCCTCGGCAGCCTTTGTTGTAGGGGTGATGATTGGCTCAGGGAACTTCTGATTCTCGACCATTCCCTCAGGCATCTCCACACCGCAAATGGTGCGCTTGCCCGCCTTGTACTCGCGCCAAGCGTGTCCCGAAAGGTAACCACGAATAACCATCTCCACCTTGAAAGGCTCGCACTTGTGACCTACGGTAACCATAGGGTCGGGAGTAGCGATTTTCCAATTAGGAAGAATGTCGGTTGTAGCATCGAGGAACTTCGCTGCTATCTGGTTAAGAACCTGACCCTTAAAAGGAATACCCTTTGGCAACACAACATCGAATGCCGAAATACGGTCCGAAACGACCATTACAAGATAGTCACCCTCGATGCTATAAACATCGCGAACCTTGCCAACATAGTGAGCAGTTTGACCTGGTAACTGCAAATTTGTCTTAACTATTGCGTCCATATTTTTAGTATTTATTTATGATATTCTATAATTATTGGTGCAAAGATAGTAAAAAGAGCCGTGTAACAAAAGAGTAAAGCGATAAAATATTAGACAATTTGATAACAATTTTCAATTTTCACACCCCATTATCAACAGGCAGAGTGTTTCATTTTTTAAGTACTCGAACTTACAGTTTTCAAGCGGGCAAATTGTTCACCAGAGGGCATTTTAACAAGTTTTTACAATAATTATTAAAAAATTTACATTTTAATTTCTAAGCAATTACCTTGTTTTAGCTTTCAATTCGAAAGCAAACGAATATTTTTTTGCGTAAAACCGTCAAAATAGCACATTTTTATCCTCTATTTTTTTGGCAATACAACGGGGAATTGTTACCTTTGCAAACAAATACACTTATTGTATAATATTAAATTTAATGCTTATGGTTAAAAAAATTGTACTATCAATGGCTGCCATTCTGTTTGCGTTCACTTCGGTGTTTGCACAGAACAAGCAGATTTCAGGTACAGTTACCGACCCGTCGGGTAAGGCGGTTGTCGGAGCTACCGTAGTGGTAGAGGGTACCACTCTTGGCACATCGACCGATATGCAAGGTAAATACTCGCTCAGTGCTCCGGTAAACGGAACACTCGTAGTATCTTTCATCGGTTATGAGGATGCCAAAGTTGCCATCAATGGCAAAACTGTCTTAAATGTGGCTCTCAAGGAGGGTATCGCAATTGAGCAGGTCGTAGTAAAGACCGCGTTCGGCGAGAGCTCGAAGGACGCATTTACAGGTTCGGCGAAGGTCGTTTCTGCAGATGACCTCGCTAAGACACAGGCTTCGAATATTTCGGAGGCCTTGGTTGGTCGTGTTGCAGGTATGCAGATGTCGTCATCTTCGGGTCGTCCCGGAGAGACTCAGAGCATCACAGTTCGTGGTCCTGGTTCGATCTATTCGGGTACATCTCCATTGTGGGTTGTCGATGGTATTCCTTACGAGGGAGATATCAACAACATCAACCCTGCCGATATCGAGTCTGTAACCGTACAGAAGGATGCTGCTTCGAACGCCTTGTATGGTGCTCGTGGAGCTAACGGTGTGATTATGGTTACAACAAAGCGCGCTAAGGTCGGTGATGCTCGCATCACTTTCGACGGCAAGTGGGGTCTTAACACTCGCGCATTGCAGACTTACGATTACGTAAACGATCCGGGCGAGTACTACGCTTTGCACTACCAGGCACTCTACAACGACTACCTCCTCAGCGGTAAGAGCGCATCGCAGGCTCACTTGTTGGCTAACGAGCTCCTTACTTCGAACAATCCCGGAGGTTTGGGTTACAACGTAATGACTGTTCCGGCAGGTCAGACTCTTATCGGAGCTAACGGTAAGTTGAACCCTAACGCAACTGTAGGTCGCAAGGTGACTTACGAGGGTCAGGAGTACTACGTACAGCCAGACGATTGGTTCAACGCACTCTACAAGCCTTCATTCCGTCAGGAGTACAACATCAACGTTGCTGCTGCATCTGACAAGGCTAACTTCTTCGCATCGTTCGGTTACTTGGACAACAACGGTATTATCGACGGTTCGAGCCAGGAGCGTTACACTACTCGTTTGCGTGCTGACTATCAGGCAAAGAAGTGGTTGAAGGTTGGAGGAAACTTCTCTTACACCAACTACACTTACAAGCAGGGTGACCGTTCCGATATGGAGGGTGCATCTGATGGTAGCGTTTTCGCAACCGCTTTGAGAACTGCCCCTATCTACCCTATCTACATCCGTGATGGTAAAGGCAACCACATTATCGACAAGTGGGGATTCCCTCTCTACGATATAGGTAACGGTGCCAATGCAGGTATGATGCGTACTACCGGAGGAACTTCGAACGAGTTGCAGGACATTCAGCTCAATAAGTTCACCACTGAGGGTAACGCATTCTCGGCTAACGGTTTTGCTGAGGTTCGTTTCTACCGCGATTTGAAGTTCATATTCAACGCAGGTGTTGATCTCAACGAGTCTCGTGGCACAAGCCTCCTCAACCCATACTATGGTCAGTTTGCTACTGAGGGTGGTATCGTATCGAAGAGCCACGGTCGTCAGATTTCGTACAACTTGCAGCAGTTGCTCAACTACACTCACACATTCGGCACAAAGCACAACCTCGACATATTGGTTGGACACGAGACATACGACCTCAAGGTCTATAGCCTCGGCGCATCTAAGGCTAATATGTTCGCATACAACTACGATGAGCTCACCGGTTTGGTTGTTGATAAGCAGACTGCAAGTTCGAGCTTGTCGCACTACAACAACGAGGGTTACTTCGTTCGTGCACAGTACGACTACGACCAGCGCATCTTTGCATCGGCATCGTATCGTCGTGATGCATCGTCGAACTTCCACCCAGATAACCGTTGGGGTAACTTCTGGTCGGTTTCGGCAGCTTGGTTGCTCAACAAGGAGTCGTGGTTCCCACAGAACAACGTAGTAGACTTGCTCAAGGTCAAGGCTTCGTACGGTTCGCAGGGTAACGATAAGCTCGGTGGTGCGATTATCTCTCACTACTATACAGATATGTACTCTATCAGCAACGATGGCCAGGGCGGTATCGCAACCATCTTCGCTCGTAAGGGTAACAAGGATATCACTTGGGAGACCAACTCGAACTTGAACGTCGGCGTTGAGTTCGGCTTCTGGCAGAACCGTCTCTATGGTAACATCGACTATTTCTACCGTAAGACTACCGATATGTTGTTCCAGTTGGCAGTAGCTCCATCGCTCGGTTACTCTTCGTACTACACCAACATTGGTGATATGGCTAACCAGGGTATCGAGATCGAGTTGGGTGCAGACCTCATCCGCACAAAGAACTTCGTATGGAACTTCGGTTTGAATATGACTCACTACCGCAACAAGATTGTTCGCTTGCCAGATCAGTACAAGGAGCACACAACACACGACGGTAAGATCAAGGGTTATCACTCGGGCTCGTCATTCCTCGCAGAGGGTGAGTCTATGATGCAGTGGTACATTCCTACATACGCAGGCGTAAATGATAATGGTGAGGCTACTTGGTACGCTTACGAGACCGCAGACGATGGTTCGAAGAAGCGTTATGTAACTACCGACTACAACGTAGCAAACCAGTTTGGTCGCGAGTTGCAGGGTGATGCTACTCCAGACATCTATGGTGGTTTCAACACATCGTTTATGTTCTACGGTGTAGACATCTCGGCTAACTTCACATACCAGATTGGTGGTTTGGCATACGATAGCGGCTACGCTGAGTTGATGTACTCTCCACAGCAGACTACGGTAGGTTTCTCGTACCACCGCGATTTGTGGAACGCTTGGACTCCTGAGAACACAAACACTAATATTCCACGTTTGCGTTACAACGACTTGTACTACAATAGCACTTCGAGCCGTTTCTTGTGCGATGCATCGTACTTGAACATTCAGAACATCACTGTAGGCTACACACTTCCACAGAACATTACTCGTAAGTTCTTGGTTGAGAAGTTGCGTATATATCTTGCTTGCGACAACGTAGGTTACGTATCGCAGCGTAAGGGTCTCGATCCACGTCAGTCAATCAGCGGTTCGACAAACCCTTATATGTATGCTCCAATTCGTACATTCTCGGGCGGTGTGACTATTACATTCTAATTTTAACGAGAAAGGAGATTTAGAATATGAAAATGAATAAGATATATAAGTTCGTGGCCTTGATGCTCGGTGCTTCGGTATTGACAACAGGCTGTATTCAGGAGACGGTGCCTATGAATGGTAGCGGTACAACCGAACAGGTTGGTGAGTCGCCATTCGCAGCAGATGGTATGATCGCGTCTATTCCTGCAATTCTTATCACCAACAATATTTATGGTGGAGACTATCACGACGATTTCGGATATCCATCGTTGCTGATTCACCTCGACCACGCCATTGGTGAGGTATTCCCTTCGAACTGGTATAGCGGCGGTAACCAGTACTATGACCGTTTCCAGTTCTACCACTACCAGATGAGTATCGGCCCAACCGGTTACTGCTCTATTTTCTGGTACAACTACTACCAGTTCATCAAGTCTACCAACGACCTTATCTCGGTTTGCGGTGACAATGAGGCTTTGGCAGAGCAGCGTGGTCTTGCAAAGACTTTCCGTGCACTCTACTACCTCGACCTTGCTCGTTTGTACGATCCACTCTACGCTGAATCGACTTTGCGTCCTGATTATCAGGCAAATTTGGCAGCTATCGAGGGTTTGACAGTACCTATCATCGACGAGAATATCACCGAGGAGAAGGCAAAGAACAACCCACGTGTACCACGCGAGGAGATGTTCCAGTTCATCTTCGACGATTTGAACGATGCTGAGGTTGGCTTGGCTAACTATACTCCATCGGCAAAGAACCTTCCAACATTGGCTGTTGTTTACGGTTTGAAGGCTCGTGCATACCTCTGGTTAGGTGGTTTCGAGGAGGGCAAGTACGATATTGCAAAGTATCCTGATGTTGTCACCGGCAACGCTGCATATCAGAAGGCTGCAGAGTATGCTCGCAAGGCTATCACCGCTTCGGGCTGCCAGCCACTCACCGAGCAGGAGTACTGCGATCCTATCAGCGGTTTCTGCAAGGCTAACAATGCTTGGATGTTGGGTATGATTCAGTCGTCTGAGACCGTTCTCTCGAACCTCCACTCGTGGGCAGCACATATGTGCCCTACTGCAGGTTGGGGATATGGTTCGGGTGCACAGCCGGGCGTACGTAAGAAGTCGTACGAGCGTATGTCTAACACCGACTTCCGTAAGAAGTTGATCGTTGGCCCTAACACCACTTATGCTGACTACAAGGATGTAACCGACCTCACTGCCGAGCAGTGGACAACCTTTGGTTTGGAGGGTAAGGGTATGCGTACTTACGCTCACCTCAAGTTCCGTACAAACGGTGAGAAGGTATCGTCAAATACCGGTAACGTAGTCGATATTCCTATTATGCGTGTTGAGGAGATGTACCTCATCGAGGCTGAGGCAACTGCACACTACGATGCAGCTACCGGTAAGCAGTTGATTACATCGTTTATGACCTCATATCGTGACCCTAACTATGCAGTAGCTGCCGGAAGTGACCTCGTAGAGGAGATTATCTTCCAGAAGCGTTGCGAGTTGTGGGGTGAGGGTGTATTGTTCTACGACTTCAAGCGTTTGGATATGGGTATCGACAATGCATACGATGGTTCGAATGCTCCGGGCGGTACCGACTTCTCGACTACAGGTCGTTGCCCTGCTTGGAACATCTGTATTCCACAGGCTGAGACTCAGCAGAACAACGCTTTGGAGGGTAAGAACAATCCTGATCCATCGAGAACACTTCAGCCAAAGAGCGAGGCTGCTTAATCAGATACTCATAGAGTGTTAAACAAATAAAATTTGCAATATGAAAAATTTCAAAATGTTATATATCGCTCTTATAGCGTTGGTTGCAAGCGTCTTTGGCGCTTGTACCAACGGCTTTGAGCCGGGACCGCAGGTTTCGGGTCCACAGGTCTGCTTTGCGCCAACCAACCCTAAGACTATCGTTTTCACCGGTAGTGAGGGTGAGGGCACTCAGAAGCTCACATTGACTCGTGCAGAGAGCGAGCAGGAGTTGTCGGTATTTGTGATTGCCGAGGTTGAGAAGGGCGCAGAGAGCCTCTTTACTATTCCTGAGTTGGTAACTTTCGCAGCCGGTGAGACTACCGCTGAGTTGGTTATGCAGATCCAGAGCACACAGCTCGAGAACGACAAAGAGTACACTGTTAAGTTGTACCTCGACGAGACTATGTCCACACCTTATGGCTATGCCGAGTGGCAGGTTGTCTTCAGTGTAAATCCATGGGAGCTGATGACAGACAGCAAGGGCAACAACGCAAAGGGTAAGTTCCGTGGTTTAGACTTGCTTACAGGTCTTTACTCCATCGATTCGTCTATCGAGGTGGATGTAGATATCTACAAGCACAAGTCGAAGAATGGTGTTTACCGCGTGTCAAATCCGTGGATTGCTTCGATTATCGCATTATCAGGTGCTTCTTCACAAGAAGAGGCTGAGGAGGCTGAGGGAATTAAGATGACGCCTGCCGACTTCGAGATTGACTGTTCGGACCCTAACTGCGTATGGTTTGCAATGCAGGGCACAGGTTGTGACTTCGGTTATGGACCTACCTACACTATGTCTATGTATTGGTACGACCAGACTTATTTGGGTGGTGCTCAGGGCGCAGTCGGTGGAACATTGGTGGATGGCATCATCACCCTCCCTGCAAAGGGTGCTTTGGCTATGGAGCCAGGTTACGACGATGGCGCATACTACGGCAACAAAGATGGTATGTTCCGTATTGTATTGCCAGGTGTTGACATAGCAGACTACTCGTTGGCAGTAGCTTACGACGGTATGGATGTTGCTGCTGACAACAAGACCACTACGGCCAAGTTCAAGTTCACTTACGGAGATGATGTTACCGGCATCAACTATATGATCGTAAACGGCAACGTCGAGGCTGATCCAACGGCTGCATTGAATACACTCTTTGCAGGTGTAGATGAGAACATCCTCGAGGTCGAGAACTTTGTTAAGGGTGGCAAAGAGGTTGGCGTTCGCGTAGGTATGGAGCGCGGTATATATACTATCGTAGCTGCTCCGGCTGACAAAAACGGACAGTTGCGCCAGAAAGATTACCTCGTTACGTCGTTCTACTTTGCCGGTATCGGTGATGCTGAGGAGCACCCTTGCGTAATCAACGTTGAGACAAAGAAGATGTCGGAGACCGGTGATATCTTTGGCGAGGATGTAGTTGCTGCTAACCCGGACTATGCAACAGTAGCTGTTAATATCGTAGGCGAAGAGATCCGTTATTGCAAGTACCTGTTTGCAGATGCAGCAACAATCAATGGCGTAATTTCTCAAGCAGGCTTAACTTTCCAGGAGGTCGTTCTTCAGTTCGGTGCGGAATTGCCTGCACAGGTCTTGTCGTTGGTCAACAGCGAGGGCGGTTTGGCTACATACTTCGACGCATTGGATGCTGACACTCAGTATATGGTTGGAGTATATGCAGAGAACAACTATGGCGAGAGCGGTTTTGCATCCGCAACTCACACAACCGACGCTATCCCTTACAGCGGAAGCTTGGCAGTTGGTAACTACAAGATGAGTTGTACAATGGGTGCAGGTACCGAGAATGAGACTACTTTCGAGAATATCTTCAACGTATCTCCGGTACCGGGTTCTAACACCGATTTCTTGCTCAGCAAATTCGCTATCGAGGATAACTTGAAGTGGCAGGCTGCTTACGACGAGGCAAACAACACCCTCACACTGAGCGGTATTGCAAACGGTCTTGAGAGCTCTGGTCCGTTGTTCGGAAACGCTTATGGCGAGTACAACGCGGAGGGAACGCTCATGTACGGTATCTTCTCGTATGCAACAGAGGATGAAAATGCCAGAGGAAATGACCCTATCGTGTTGAACGTTGATCCTTCGACAAAGCAGCTTTGCAGCTTACCAGCAGGATCTTCGATTTGGGTTTACGTATTCCAGGTTGTAGGTCAGCAGCTTAATATTCTCGGATCGTACAACGCATTCGACGACACTACCGTTATCGCTCCTTACGTAGAAGATGGTGGCGCAGCGACTGCATCGGTTAAGAGCACCAAGAGCACTATCCAGATCCCATTCAGCAGCATCAACAAGTTGAAGGTATCGAAGTTCGGTTTGCAGAGCAACCGTATGACAACTCCGGTAAGCAACTCGCTCAACAGAGGTGTTAAGTCGGTTAAGCCATTGGTTGTAGAGGGTTATACCCCTGTGAAGGCGAACGGTTTCAAGAGCACAAAGACTAACGCAGTACCTTTCCGCCGTTAGTCAAACTACATAACACTGACAGACCGACCATACCAGATGTGGTCGGTCTGCGGTGTCTAAACAACAAAAACAATAAGAGGAGAATTTTTACTAAGATGTATCGTTTATTCAAACACTGTTGCACACTGACATTGGCAGCATTTGCACTAACTCAGTGTACCCAAGATTTAACCAATGAAATCTCTGTTGGAGAGTCGCAGAACGCCTCTGCAACAAAGATTATCAACACATCGCACAACGCCACCGACGGCTCGCTGCTCGTAAAGTTCAGCGAGAACGCCACGGCGGAGTTGGAGGCGATGCCGCGCTCGGGTGCAACAACTCGCACCAACATCGAGCCACTGAACGAGGTTCTGCTCGACATTAAGGCAACAGCTATCGAACCTCTTTTCCCTGCAAACCCTAAGACCGAGATGCAGGCACGCAAGGCGGGCTTGCACCGTTGGTACGTCATATATTTCGACAAGGCGCAGTCACTCGACGATGCTGCACAGAAGCTATCGAAAATGGCAGAGGTGACTATGGTGGAGTTCAACACTCGCGTAGAACTCCCTACCCCACAGCCATCGGCAGCGTTCGATGGAGTGGCAGAGGCTACTCGCTTGGCTACACCACAGTTCAACGATCCTCTTGCATCGAAGCAGTGGGACCTTCACAACACGGGAACAAATATCAACCCTTACGCAGTGAAGGGTATGGATATCAATGTTCACGAGGCGTGGAAGTACACCACGGGCGACCCATCGGTTGTTGTGGCGGTTATCGACCAGGGTGTGGACTACACTCACGAGGACCTCGCAGCCAATATGTGGGTGAACGAGGACGAGATACCTCACAACGGTATCGACGACGATGGCAATGGATATGTAGACGATATTCACGGCTACAACTTTGTGGATAATGGCGATATCACTTGGCACAAGTACTACCCTAACACCACCGGCAGTTCAAACCACCGTTCGGGCGATGTAGGACACGGTACACACGTAGCGGGAACGATTGCTGCGGTAAACAACAACGGCAAGGGAATATGCGGTATTGCAGGAGGTGACGGCTCGAAGGATAGCGGCGTAAAGATTATGTCGTTGCAGATCTACTCGGGCATAAGCAACGATAACGGCAGCGTTCAGGTGATCGCTAAGGCATTCAAGTATGCAGCCGACAACGGCGCTGTTATTGCCAACTGTTCGTGGGGCTCGGTACCACGTCCGGGCATTGATAGCGACACCAACTACACCTCGATCCATGGCTCGCAGCACGATGCGGTTGAATACTTCCGCAGCATAAGCAACCATCCGAACGTAACGAACAATATTCTGATTTGCGCTGCCGGAAACGATAAAATCGAGCAGTCGTGCTATCCTGGAGCATACCGCGACTACGTCTCGGTAACCTCAACAGGACCGAACGGCATGCCGGCATACTACACGAACTATGGTCCTGGCTGTAACATTGCAGCTCCGGGTGGTGATTTGCAGTATGGAAATAGCGGTGGTATCCTCTCGACACTCACTCCATCGATATATGAAAACAACGCAAGCGGTTACGGTTACTACCAGGGAACATCTATGGCGTGCCCTCACGTGGCAGGAATAGCAGCGTTGGGTGTTTCGTACGCGAAGAAGGTCGGAAAAGTGCTTTCGGGAGAGGAATTCATAGCAAGAATGATGCTATCGGTGAATGACATCAACCAGCACATCAAAAACTATGAAGGTGGTAAATATTTCGGCAAGATGGGTACGGGAAGCATCGACGCCTTCCGACTCTTGATGAATATCGACGGCATCACCTGTCTGCCCGTTCCGCGCGGTGTGCAGTACTATCGTTTGGACCTTACGCCGTATATGGCTGACGGTGAGACCGAACTCACTCTGCTCGATATGGAGATCAGCGAGGAGGATATGAAGCGTCTTGGTATCAAGAGCAAGCCTCGTCTGCTGACCACAACAAATACCTTTGCCATAACCTGCGAGAATACAGGTTCGGCACTTGTAAAGGTGAAGATGGTTGCCGGTGGCGACACCCCTGGCAGCACAAGCACCGTGGGTGGCTTGGTCATCACAAAGACATTCGCGCTTGTGGTCCGCGAAAAGTTCACTGATAACGGAGGTTGGTTATAAAAAAAGAGTTTGAGATATGAGAATTACAAAGATATTTTTTGCAGTTGTAGCACTGCTTGTTGTCGCTTGTAAGCCAAACGGAGGAAACGGTGGTGGCACGACAGGTGGCACAAAGTGGGAGAACAACGGATCAGTGATTGGCGAGTGGTCGCTCTCGTCGTGGGCAGACAACGAGGATGCAGCACCGAAGATCTATATCATCTTCAACGATGATAACACCTTCGATATGTACCAGCAGAGCTACTCGGTGATATGGTTCCACTACGACGGTACGTGGGCATTGAATGGCACTACCCTATCGGGCAACTATACCGACGGTACACCGTGGTTATGCAACTACACCGTAGCATTCTCGCAGGATCCGAAGCTCATTCGTTTGACAAACCAAAACGACAAGGACGATGTATCGATATACTCGGCAACCGAGGTGCCTGATGCAATCATCGATGAGTCGCAAGACCCTGAGGCTGTGCGTTCGGTAGCACTCAAGCGATTCCTCTAATCGCAATAGCAACTATAAAACAAGATGGCGTGAACAAAAGTTCCCGCCATCCTTTTGTATCACGCGCTCTGCTTTAACCTATTAGAATGGGAGGTCATCGGCACTATCACCAGGAATCGGAGCAGGGGCAGGAGCAGGGGCTGGGGCAACTGCCGGAGCTACCTGCTGCGGCATAGCCTGCTGAGGTGCTGCAGGTATTGGCTGTGCGTCGCCACGACGACCCAACAACTTCATATCCGTAGCTACAATCTCGGTTGTATAACGCTTCTGGTTATCCTTGTCGGTCCACTCGCGTGTGCGCAACGATCCCTCAACATAGAGCTGACTACCTTTGTGCACATACTTGTCTACCACATCTGCCAAACCGCGCCACAATGTAACGGTGTGCCACTCTGTTAGCTCCTTCACTTCGTTAGTCTGTCTGTCGGTATAACGCTCGGTAGTCGCCAAACGCAAACGTGCTACCTTCACTCCATTCTCCAAAGCACGAACTTCGGGGTCAATACCAACGTTACCGACTAATATAACTTTGTTAATCATACCTATATTTACTTTTTATAACTCTCTAATCAATTCGGTGAACAGGCGAGCCATACGCTCACCTGCCTTACGACCTTGCAACTGCACATCTTCGTGGTCACCCTTCTCGTCGCTCAAGCCACAATTGGTAACAACCGAGACACCAAAGCAAGGGACACCCATATGACGTGCCACAATAACCTCAGGCACGGTGGACATACCCACAGCGTCGCCACCAATAGCCTTGAAGTAGCGATACTCGGCTTGTGTCTCGAACGTAGGACCCGTAGTGCCTACATATACACCATACTGCAACTTGATATTCTCGCGCTCGGCAATCTCGGTTGCCTTGCTACGGAGTGCCATTGCATAACAGTCGTGCATATCGGGAAAACGAGGTCCGAACTCTGCCATATTTGGTCCGATAAGCGGATTTGGCAAGAGGTTGATATGGTCGGTGATAATCATCAAATCGCCTACACGGAACGAAGTGTTGATACCACCTGCTGCATTCGATACGAAGAGATGCTTTATGCCGAGCAACGACATAACACGAACAGGGAAGGTTACTTGACGCATTGTGTAGCCCTCGTAGTAGTGGAAACGTCCCTGCATTGCCACAACCTTACGACCAGCCACTTTACCAAAAATAAGGCAACCCCTATGTCCCTCGACAGTCGATACAGGCATATTCGGGATATCCTTATACTCCAAACGGTACTCCACATCAATACTATCGACGAAACCGCCTAAACCCGTACCAAGGATGATTCCTACCTCGGGGGTAAAATCATTTGTCGCCGCCTTTATAGCCTTACAAGCCTCTAATATGCGCTCCATTATCTCTATTCTTAATGTCGTTATCAATCTTCTCGAACAGCTCCATACGACTATCACCCATAAAGCATAAGGAGATATCCTCGTAGTAGAGCTTTTCGCGCAAACTTGCCGGTATCGCCGAGCTATTAACCAGCTTTACTGCATCCTTCTCTGTTGTGACAATAACAGCGTCGGGATGTTTGTTCAATAACTGTTCCATTCTGCGCAGATCGCTCATACGATATGAGTGGTGATCCGGCATATCAATCGCATCTACGACAGAATATCTGCTCTTCAACTCCCTATTGAATGCATCGCCATCTCCGATACCCGACATCGCAATAACCTTCGAGCCAAGAGGAAGTTCATAACCGTCATTTGCAAAGATTTTGTGTGCCGGCGACGAATTCATACGCGAGAAGTATATCTTCTGCGAAGGTTTCTGGATCAAGCGCTTGCTTTTGACGCGCATATCGATAGGTTTCATATCCTTCGGACACTTCGTAACTATGATGTAGTGAGCTCGCGAGAGTGACTCTACAGTATCACGCAATTGCCCGTGCGGAAGCAGATGGTCGTGCTCAACAGGTCGATTTGCATCGATAAGCACTATATTGACGAGTGGCTCAACATATCGATGTTGGAAACCATCGTCCATAATAATCATATTGACATCCGGAAACTCCTGATTTATACGACGTATGGCAAATGCGCGCCTCTCGCACACTACCACCTTAACATCCGGAAATTTACGTTTAATCTGCAGAGGCTCGTCACCAACTATACGATACGAGTCATCTGTCTGAACTTCGCGATAACCCTTGGTTATTCTGCCATAACCGCGAGAGAGCACCGCCACATTATAGTTCTCGGAATAGTGCTCGACGAGCATCTCGACGGTTGGAGTTTTGCCCGTTCCTCCGACGGTAATATTTCCGACACAGATGACCGGAATATCGAACTTCTCGCTATGCAGAATGTTGAGATCAAAGAGCACGTGTCGCAACTTTATTGCAACACCATAAAAGAATGAGGCTATTTTGATAAACGTCTCTTTCATCCTATATCCGACTCTTAATACAACATTTACACTATATACAAATCAAAGGTAGGCATTTTATTCAATTTTGCCAAATTTTACGCAATATTTTATCAAATATTGAAAAATTTATACTTTTTTTAGTAATTTTGTCACTATGAAACGCATTTTATATATACTGTTTGCAGCAATCGTTGCTACTGCTGCCGTTGGTTGCTCTTCGCAAGGAGATGAGCAGCCTACCAAGAAAGAGAATATTCTGTTTGGTATCAATGCCGACAACTACACCGTCGAGCGCAAGAAGGTCGAAGCGGGCGAGTCGTGGAGCAAGATCCTCGACAGCTATGGCATCGGAACACGCAAGGTCCTCAAGCTCGATCAGCTCACCAAAGATATCTGTCCGCTGAACCAGATCCGTGCCGGCAACCACTACACCACCTTCACTCGTCAAGATTCGGTTGCCACCTATTTGGACCACCTCGTCTACGAGAAAAACCTTATAGACTATGTCGTATTCTCGTTCGTAGGCGACTCTATTGCCGTCAGCGAGGGTAAGCGCGAGGTGGAGATCAGACGAAAAAAATCGACTGCCACCATCAACCACTCGTTGTGGCTCGCCATAATGGATGCCAAGCTTCCTTACGCACTCGCAGCCGAGATGGAGGATATCTACCAGTGGACAATCGACTTCTTCGGCATTCAGGCAGGCGACAACTTCACCGTAATATACGACGAGAAGTACATCGATACCCTGTCGGTGGGTATTGGTCGCATTTGGGGCGCCAAGTTTACCCACCGAGGCAAGGAGATCTACGCCATTCCATTCAAGCAGAATGGCAAGCTACAGTATTGGGAGAAGGACGGAGGCTCGCTTCGCAAGCAGTTGTTGAAGGCTCCTTTGAAGTTCACCCGCATATCCTCGGGATTCTCGAATGCCCGACTCCACCCTGTATTGAAGGTCTATCGTCCGCATCACGGAGTCGATTACGCAGCTCCATCGGGCACACCTGTACGTTCGGTGGCTGACGGAACAGTGATACAGATGGGATACCGCGGTGCGGCAGGTCACATGGTGAAGATCAAGCACCCTGGAAACCTCACATCGGGTTATCTGCACTTGCGCGGATATGCCAAGGGGCTGAGCGTAGGATCGCGCGTATCGCAGGGTCAGGTTATCGGATATGTAGGCAGCACCGGACGTTCAACGGGTCCACACCTCGACTTCCGACTTTGGAAGGGTGGCACACCTATCAACCCGCTGAACGTTCCTCAAAAGCCTGCCGAGCCTATCTCGAAGGAGAATACCGCAAAGTTCGAGAAGGTGCGTCACCGCATCATGGCAGAGTTAAATGGCGAGGTACCCGATTCGATGAAGGTAATCAATCTCGACAGCATCCAGTAATGATCGATAAACGTATCGTAGATTTCATCAAGCGACACCACGTACTCACCCTTGCCACCGTTTCGGGCAAGGGCGAGCCTTATTGTGCAGCCTGTTTCTACGCCTACGACAAAGATCGCAACCGACTCATCTTCACCTCGGACGACACAACACGTCACGCCGAAGATATGTTGCAGAACAACACCGTAGCGTGTGGCATAACACTTGAAACACGTGTGGTTGGCAAGGTGCAGGGGGCGCAGATTTGCGGTACGGCAGAACGCGGAGATGAAGAGGATAAACATCTGTACATCAAGCGTTTCCCATACGCAGCATTGGCACCACTAAATATTTGGGCGGTGAGGCCTACATTCATAAAATTGACCGACAACACGCTCGGATTTGGAAAGAAACTAATATGGAACAGCCAAGAGTAGGAGTGATAATTGTCGCAGGAGGCAGTGGTAGCCGAATGGGTGGCACACTCCCCAAGCAGTTTGCGCTTGTGGGGGGTATGCCAATACTTGTTCGTACCATAAACGCCTTTCACAAAGCCCTGCCACTCTCGCGTATCGTGGTGGTACTTCCTGCCGAACACATTGACTTCTGGAAGAACTTCTCAGCACGTTTCGAGGTTGCCAAACACTCCATAGTCGAGGGTGGCGATAAGCGCTTTCACTCGGTGCGCAACGGAATAGAGGCTCTGAATGATGCCGTAGATTTGATCGCCGTGCAGGACGGTGTTCGCCCATTCGCATCGAAGGATATGATTCTTCGCGCGGTGGAGTGTGCATCACAAAACGGCTCGGCTATTCCTGTAGTGAAGGCTGTCGATTCGTATCGCACCGTGGAGGGCGAGGAGTCGCACATCACAGACCGCACACCACTACGCATAGTGCAGACACCGCAGATCTTTGCAGCACCAATCCTGCGTGCTGCCTACGACACCCCTTTCCGCAAGGAGTTTACAGATGATGCCTCGGTAGTAGAATATTCGGGGGAGCGAATTGTACTCTGCGAGGGCGAGTACTCAAACATCAAAATAACCACCCCGAACGATATGGTATTGGCCGAGGCAATAGCGGCAGCAGAGCGTAACAACGAAGAGTAGAGATGGAGAAGATATACAAATATCGTTTCGGAAAGCGTATGATATACAGCTCGATACTCTATATCGTACTATTTGTTGCACTCTCCGTTATTCTTGCCGTAATCTTCAAAGGGGGATATGTATCAGCCTGGTTTATCTCGTTGATATTGGCAGTGATAGCCCTTATGACACTCTCCATACCGCGTCGTATAATAATCGACGAGGAGGGCATCGAAATTCAGTGCATCACCGAGGATACCTCTCTATCATATGATAGCATAGTCGATATTCGTAAAGTCGAGCGTATCAAGATGAACGCCTGCCTTCCTATCTTTGGAGCCGTAGGCTTCTTCGGTCACTACGGACTATTCCTGAACCTCCGCACAATGGAGCTGATACACATCTACGCATCGTGCTGGGACAACTTTGTGGAGATCACCGATACCGAGGGGGATAAATATTACATCTCGTGCGACGAACGCGACGACATGATAAAGCGTGTCGAAGAGTATATTCAACTCTACGACACGCGTGAAAAGATCTAATAAGAAGCCTTATCGTTTACTCTCTACGACAAGAGCCTTCACCTTACTGCAGAACTCCTTATTGCTAACCAACTCCTCGAGTGGAAGGTGGAGTCTATATCGCCAATAGTGATGCCTTACAGCCGGCACATTTATACGCTCGCGCTCAATATCCTCGGCACGCAACTCATCCGACAACGAGAGCCAATCCTGCAGAGGAAGTATCGTAAGCATTGAAGGCGACAAGAGGTGTCGTGCCACAATCTTCTCGCACAACTCCACAGATGCTTCCATCGGTGCCTCGCACTCCAATCCAAGCACCTCCCTCATATAACTTGCGCGATCAGCCTCGTCGCGCCACCACAATCGAAGTGGCGACATATCGTGAGTTGATGTTGTGCAGACCGAGAGATATGGATTTCGCATCACATCGCCGACGCGCACGCCATACTCCTTCGGCATACGCTCCACTTCGAGCGACAGCACCTGCTCCTCACGCATCACTTGAGGCACACAAGCCGGTATCATACCCAAATCCTCGCCGCAAGCCAACATCTTGGTCGAGGCAAGAAGTTCCTTCAATCTTTCGGCTCCCGTCGTACCCCAGAATGCATTGTGGCGACGGTAGTAGAAGTTATCGTGCAGACGCGAGAATGCCTCCTGCTGTGAACGTGGCAACGCCTTAAATCGTGCAGTGTTGAATGGAGCGATACGCGGCACAAAGCCCTCACCGTGCGCCAACCAAAGCACATCATCACTCTTCAAGTTCTTCGCCACGTCGCGCTTCTCGTCAAAGTCGAAGCCCTCCAAGCGGATCTCCGTAGCTGCGTATGGCAACGATGGCGAGAATGCTCCAAGCAAGGCGTTCTTCGCTCCCTGTGGCACTGCCCAAATGCGGAAGAATCCGAGAATATGATCTATACGATAGGCATCAAAATAGTCCGCCATCTTGGCAAATCGCGCACGCCACCAAGCATAGTTATCCTCTGCCATCCTATCCCAATTATAGATTGGGAAGCCCCAATTCTGACCCTCGGCAGAGAAGTCATCAGGCGGAGCACCCGCTGACGAACATATATCGAAAAGCTCGGGATTTTGCCAAACATCGACACTTGTACGCGACACGCCAATAGGAATATCGCCTTTCAACACTACACCCTTCGAGTGGAGGTAGTCGCGCACCTTACGCAACTGATGATCGAGGTGATACTGCACGTAGTAGTAGAATCCCACCTCCTTTTCGTTGCGCTCGGCAAAGGCGGCACAACGCTTCTCGGCATACTTTGTAAAAGTCTTCCACTCCTCGAAATTTGCCGTTCCATACTTGTCGCGCAACACCGAGAATACCGCATACGGCATCAGCCAAGAACGATTTTGCTTCTCGAAGTCGCGGAACGATTTACTATCCATACAGCGCGAACCCAACTGTTCGTAGAGCTTGCGCAGATACTTCATCTTTGCATTTATGACACGCTCATAGTCCATATCGGGTAGAGCGTTCAACTCTGCCTGCAGAGTCTCCATCTCGGCACGATCTGCCTCACCACGAAGGTAACCCACGTCGCTCAAGCGGATATAGAGCGGATGCAGGGCAAAGCTCGAAACCGTGTTGTATGGATAGGAGTCCTCCCACGTCATCGACATCGAAGTATCGTTTA
>JAZNHC010000015.1:0-4011 GCA_045576755.1 Alistipes sp. | reverse complement strand
TGATTTGTGCTTAAAACGGGTTCTGCTTTGTATTCAGGACCGCAACCTGTAAGTGCTATTGCCAAAATCGGCAATACAGAAAATAAAAATCTTCTCATATCATCTCTCAACTTTTAACTATTTGCCTCCAACTTGAATTTTAGATATCTTGGCATTTTTTCTGAAATCCTCCTGTGTGAAGTTCAATTCATAGTATCCGCCATCCTCGGGTTCCATCGTTTTGTATAGCTTCGATGCGCCCTTACGCGAAATAGAGGCTCCGCCGGTGATAGGGAATGTGATGTCGATGTGGCTGGCATCCGCAAAACGGAAGCAGCAATAGAAGTAGCACGATGAGTAATTGCCCGTAGCCATCAATTTAGCCTCGGTGAGAAGAACATCGCGACAACTCATACCCGGGAATATTCCTCTATAGTTGAGTATCGGCGACGTGGCATCCAAATATTCGATCTCACCGTCGCTCGAAGGAGATGTACTGAATATCGCCTCCTTACCCAACTTGAAGTAGTAAGTGTCGTATGCGGGAATAGTTTCATCCTCCATCTCGTCGTAAGATGCCGGAGTGTGCTTAATCTCGATATTGTCGTAAAGGCCTGCTACAACGCCCGGCACATCTTTGATATCCATTCCGATAAGTACGGGGCCAATGCCATCCTCGTGGATATTGTTTGGATAGCTCTTGGCGCAAGCAGTCATCAATAGGAGTATTGCAATCGCCCAAATAGTCTTTTTCATGGTGGAAATCGGTTATTATTCGAAATTACAAAAGATGCATAAAATAAAAGAGTGGAGAACTTAAAAAGACTCTCCACTCTCAATCTCAAAATAGCAATTATTTTGCAGGAGCTGCCTCTGGAGCAACCTCAGCTGCAGGAGCCTCAGCTGCAGGAGCAGCCTCTGGAGCCTGCTGGCACTCAGCAGCGTTAGGGCAAGACTGACACTTCTCAACTGGGCAAGCAGCCTCTTCTGCCTTAGGCTTCTGCTGTCCACCACATGCTACCATTGCTACCGATGCGAAGGCGATAACCGCCAATGTCATAATCTTCTTCATAATTGTAAAAATTTAAGGTTTGACAAATATTTCCTTACCGCAAATATAATGAGAGATTTTAATAAAACAAATTTTTATCGTCGAAAAGTGCTATTTTCTCCTATTTATTTCCCAAATTCCTTGATATTGATGCGCTCTTGGGTGATGAAAGCCTTCGGATAACGCTTGTGAATACGGCGCAACATCATTGTTGCCTCCTCCTCGTTAAGGAAATTTCCGATGCTCACCTTGAAGTATGGAGCCGTGTACGAGAGATAGGACTCCTCGCCGGTCTTCAGTTTGATAAAATCCTCACGTATAGCCTGCGCCTCACGACGAGCGGTTGCGACGTTACTCATAAATATAACGATGCGATAGCCGCTGATGTACTGAGGAGCCGAGTAGAGGTTCATGTTGATAATGGCTGAGGCATCATCATACTCGGTGATGTTTACTACACCCGACTTCGAGTTGGTAGGTAGCGACAACGTCTTCTTTATGCCCTTCAATTGTGGTGTCGGTGTGTTGGTCTGTGCCGAGAGCGACACAAAAGAGAAGAGAGCGACGATTGTCAATAGTGTTTTCATCTTCATATATGGTACTATTTTACTAATCCGAGATTAAATTCCTTGCTGAGTTGCGCAAGTGTAATATCTTTCTCCTCGAAGGTGAATTTCGACGCCATAACTCCGGCTGTTACGCTGTAATCGATAGTTATATTCGAGAAGTCACCTTTGGATATCTTGCCTATTGCCGCAAGCGCACCCAGCGAATTTGACAGAGTTACCCGCAGCGGTATAACCACCTGCACGCGGCTACGGCGTGCTACCGAGAACTCTTTCGCGAGAGCCACGTTGGCAATCTTGCGTCCGTCGCACTTCAAGAAGGCCTGAGCCGAAAGAATGCGAACGTTGTATATGGAGTTATTTGCCAATGTCGCAGTTAGTTGCCAATCACCCGACATCGAGCCCGAAACCTTGTCAATCGATACAATCTCGAACTTAGGAGGCTTCTGACGAGGTGCTTTGTCCTTGCTGCAGCTGCTCAATCCGAGCGACACTGCGACAAGAAGGATAAGTGCGATATGTTTGACCAAACTCTTCATTTTCGGTTATGCTTTGTGTGCTACATAAATATGCGCTATGCCCATCGACTGCGATATCCTCTTTACGCTATCGAAGCCCACCTCTTGCAGTAGCGAGGAGAATGCCTCGGGCGATGCAAATTGGTCTATCGACTCCGGCAAATATGTGTAGGCGGTGGCGTGTTTCGACACAAAGCGACCTATTGCCGGCAGTATGTAGTGCGAGTACAGACGGTAACACCAACGCACAAAGGTACAACGAGGATTTGAAAATTCCAAAACTATGAGGTTGCCACCCTTGCGAATTGTGCGCTTAATCTCGGTTAAAGCCTCCTTCTGATGTTCGAAATTACGTACTCCGAAGGCGACGGTTGCAGCATCGACACTCTCGTCTGCGAGAGGAATGTTTTCGGCATTGCACTCGGTGAGCGAGATGCGTTCCGAGAGTCCGAGATGTTCTATTTTCTGCTTTGCGACAGCGAGCATCTCGCTCGAAAAATCGGCTCCATAGATTGTTGTGCCTTCGATTTTGCGTGCCAAAGCTATGGCAAGGTCACCGGTGCCTGTTGCCATATCCATAATATGTTTTGCTCCCAATTTTCGCACAATGCGCACCACGCGCTTGCGCCATAGCTTGTCGATGTCGAACGACAAAATATGATTTAGACGGTCATACGTTGGTGCTATGTCGTTGAACATTCCGCGCACCATTTCGCCTTTACTCTTGTTACTCATCGTTTTCTAACTGTATTTTATTGCATCGGCAACCTTGATTCGCCCCACGATGGCTGTTGCAAGGTGTGTCACTGCAAGAATAATCAATATAAATATAATGTTTATAGCCACTATCCACCCTGCGCCGAGTGACACGGGAACCTCGCTCAGCAGATAGCCCGTTTCGTCGAGCTTGACTATGTGGAGATACTTCTGCAGGAGCAGCAATCCCAATGCGAGGATGTTGCCTGCAACTACGCCACGAAGTGTGATATGTGCAGCGTGGTGGATGAATATGCGACGAATGGTCTTGTTTCGCATTCCGAGCGAGAGGAGTATTCCGACTATTCGAGTACGCTCCAAAACCAATATAAGCAGGGCGGTAACAATGTTAAATATGGCTACAACCAACATTATTGCGAGTATTACCGTAGCATTTACGTCGTGTGTCTCGAGCCAACCGAAGATGATGGCGTGCTCTTCGCGCGACGAGGTGGCAGCAATATCCTCCTCGCCGCTATATTCGTGCATAAGTCGTAGATTTGTTATCTCGGCACACTCTTCCGACAGATTGTTGTCGTGCAGTCGGCAGGCGTAACCCGATATCTGCGAAGGCTCCCAGCCGTTCAGCTTCTGCACATTGCGAATGTCGGTAAGTGCCAACGCTTCTCCCTCCTCTCCAAACACCGAACGGTAGACTCCGCACACCTTGAATACCTCACGACGGGGTGCATCTCCCTCCATCACAAGTATCTCTACACGACTCTCGGTGGTAGCTCCTATCTTTGATGCAAGACTCTGCGACAATAGGATCTCTTTGCGTCGTGCCCCCTCCATACGAGGCAGATTGCCCTCCTTTAGTCGCTTGGTAAAGAGTTTGAGGTCAGCTCCGCTATCCACACCTTTGACTATTATACCCGAAGCTCCATCCTCTCCTCGCACGATGGCGTTTCGTACTGCATAGCGCTCAACTTGACAGATATTTGCGTCCGATAAAATTAGATTTTGCAACTCCTTACTGTCGTAGATAGGGTAGTTCTCGGGTTGCCGTCGTCCGTACGGATTGGAGATGGTAACATCTGCCGTAGCGCCCGATACAAGAGTTGATATCTCATCCTTGAAGCCGAAGATTATAGCAAGCGTTATCACCACCACAGCGATACTTACCGCTACGGCAGCCGTG
>JAZNHC010000014.1:0-14400 GCA_045576755.1 Alistipes sp. | reverse complement strand
AGCAACGGCAAGACCACAACCAAGGAACTTGTATCGCGCGTGCTGGCAGAGCGATTTGATGTCTCGACAACGCGAGGCAATCTGAACAACCATATCGGTGTACCTTTGACACTGCTTGCAATGAACTCCGAAACGGAGTTTGGCGTAGTGGAAATGGGAGCAAGCAGCTGCGGAGAGATTGCGCTACTCTGCTCTATTGCCGAGCCAAACTACGGCATTCTGACAAACATAGGACTCTCGCACCTCGAAGGTTTCGGGGGTGTAACGGGTATTCGCAAAGGCAAGGGCGAACTGTTCGACCACCTCAACGAGAACGGAGGTCGCGCCTTCGTGCCACAAGAGGATGCGGTATTGTGCGAAATGGCGGCAGAGAGGGAGGATTTGGCTGTAGAGTACTACTCGCGCACCATTGCCGAGGGCTTCGAAAGCCACCTCACGGGCGACTACAATCGCTATAATATAGCTGCTGCCGTAGAGGTTGGTCGCTACTTCGACATTGCCGACGAGCGCATTGCCGAAGCTATACTCTCGTTCACACCCGACAACAACCGTTCGCAAGCTCTCAAGACCGAACGCAACAGTTTGGTGGTGGATTGCTACAACGCCAACCCTTCGAGTATGGAGGCAGCATTGGACAACATCTCGGTAATGGAGGCTGAGCACAAGGTGCTAATTTTGGGCGATATGCTCGAACTCGGTGAGTGGAGCCATGAGGCGCATCAAACCATTATCCGCAAGGCGGATGGCATAGCCGAGCGCATTCTACTTGTCGGCAACGAGTTTGCAAAGGCGTCTGTTGCTATTGGCGAAGAGTTGCAGGGCAACTACGCACTCTACCCTACAAATACCGAGGCGGCAGATGCACTCGACAAAGAGCCTATAAGCGACAGCCTCATCCTCTTGAAGGGCTCTCGCGGAATAGCACTCGAAAAATTGATAGATAAATTATAACATAGATAAATTATAACAAAGAGAAGATGAAACGACTATTATATGCAGCATTAGCCCTGTTTGCGGCCACAACAATCACAGCTAAGGAGCAACCAGAATGGCTCAAGAAAGGTGCTATCTACCACATATATCCATCAACCTATATGGACTCGAATGGCGATGGCATTGGCGATTTGAACGGTATATGCTCGAAGTTGGACTACATCAGGAGCGTTGGTTTCAATTGCATTTGGCTCTCACCTTGCTTCGTGAGTGGCTGGGAAGATGGCGGTTACGATATTATTGACTTCTACAATGTCGATCCTCGCTTCGGTACAAACGACGACTTGAAACGACTCATCGACACCGCTCATTCAAAGGGTATCAAAGTATTACTCGACCTTGTGGCAGGTCACACCTCGGATAAGCACCCGTGGTTCAAGGAGTCACTTAAAGCAGAGCGCAACAGATACTCCGACTACTACATCTGGACCGAGCATCAGGATATGCCTCTGCCAGGCAGACGTTGGGTGCGCAACAACCACCCTCGCAACGGCATATACCTGAGTAACTTCTTCCCAATTCAGCCTGCACTGAACTACGGATACTACAACCCTAACCCCGCAAACAGTTGGGAGCAGGCATACGATGCACCGGGACCTAAGGCCGTGCGTGAGGAGCTGAAGAAGATTATCGCCTATTGGTGCGATATGGGCTGCGATGGCTTCCGCGTCGATATGGCGAAGTCGTTGGTCAAGGGCGACAACAAGGATCAGGATGGTGTACGACGACTTTGGAAAGAGATTTTCGAGTGGTATAACACCAAGTACCCAGAAAATATTATGATGTCGGAGTGGTCCTACCCTAAACAATCCATCTCAGCCGGTTTCAACATTGATCTGCTTATCCATAATGGCGTAGGTGGCAAGGTCTATCGTCCGTTGGTATGCGAAACAAGCGACAAGATGGCGCCTACGACCTGTTACTTCAGCCCAAAGGGCGAGGGTAAGATTCGTAAGGCAATGGAGGTGTACACCCAAATATATAACGACTACCGCGCACTTGGAGGCTACGCTTCGATGCCTACTTGCAGCCACGATATCTGGCGATTGACACGAATGAACCGCAACACCCCTGAGGAGCAAAAGGTGGCGATTACCCTCTTCCTCACACTCCCTACTCCACCTATCGTATATTATGGCGAGGAGATTGGTATGCGTAACCTCGAATATGCACCTGCCAAAGAGGGCAGTTTTTCATCGCGCAACCGCTCGGCTTGCCGTACTCCTATGCAGTGGAGTACCGAACGCAATGCCGGCTTCTCGACTGTCGAAGACGCTTCGAAACTCTATCTTCCTGTCGATAACGCCTTCACATTCCCAAATGTGGCGGAGCAGGAGAAGGATCCTAACTCGATACTCTCGTATGTCAAGGATTTGTTGGCCTTGCGTGCTGCAACTCCCGCACTTAGTGTAGAGGGCGAGTGGAAGTATGTGGGAGATTTGGATAACCCGTACCCAATGATTTATGCACGCACCTTGGGCGAGGAGAAGTATGTGGTGGTATTTAACCCTGCAGACCGCGAGGTCGAGGGATCGATAGCACCGCTCGGCAAGAAAGCGGAGTGGGTATATGGCAACAACAAGAAACTCGCAAAGTGCAAGACATCGAAGGAGGGACACACCTTCAAGATGCAACCTATCAGTGTAGCAATTTTCAAAATTAACTAAATATGGAGAACAAAAAACAGATTTCACTCCCCGAAAATGCCTATCGTGAGTTGAAGGCAGGAGAGGAGTATCAGCCAATCATGCCGGCAAATAGTACGCCAGCCGAGGCTACACCATATTCGGTAACAATGGGTGTTATTATGGCAATTATCTTCTCGGCAGCAGCAGCCTTCCTCGGTTTGAAGGTTGGTCAGGTATTCGAGGCAGCAATTCCTATCGCTATTCTTGCGGCAGGATTTGGCTCGTTGCGTGGCAAAAAACGCAGTATGCTTGGCGAGAATGTCATTATTCAATCGATTGGCGCATCTTCGGGTGTAATTGTTGCGGGTGCCATCTTCACGCTCCCTGCACTCTACATCCTCGGCTTGGAGGCGCAGTTCTACCAGGTATTCCTATCGTCGTTGCTCGGAGGAGTATTGGGTATCGTACTGCTTGTGCCTTTCCGTAAATACTTTGTTAAGGATATGCACGGCAAATACCCATTCCCTGAGGCTACGGCCACCACCGAAGTACTCGTATCGGGCGAAAAGGGCGGTAAACAGACCAAGTTGCTCGCCATTGCCGGTGTAATTGGCGGATTGTACGACTTCGCCGTTTCGTCGTTTGGCGCGTGGGCTGAGAATATCTCAACCAAAATGGCTGCTTGGGGTGTTGCTGTAGCCGACAAGTTCAAGGTTGAATTTTCGATGAATACAGGAGCTACATTGCTCGGTTTGGGATATATCATTGGCCTGAAATATGCCGTTATCATCACCGCAGGCTCGTGCCTTGTATGGTTTGTAATTGTGCCACTTGTTGGTTACGCCTCAGCCGAGGCGGCATCAATGAGCGCAATGGAACTCTTCCAGGCTTATGGTCGTCCTATCGGCATCGGCGGTATTGCTATGGCAGGTTTGATCGGCATCATCAAGCAGGCCGGCATCATCAAACAGGCTGTAGGTCTTGCATTCAATGAGTTGGGCGGCAAGAAGAGCGAAGGCGCAGTAGCACGTACGCAGCGCGATATCTCGATGAAGGTCATCCTCTCGGTTATTATCGCCGTACTGATTTCGACAGTTGTATTCTTCCAATTCGGAGTGCTGGGTAATTGGTTTCACACCATTGTTGCCCTGTTGATTGTCTTTGTTATTGCATTCCTCTTCACTACCGTTGCAGCAAATGCTATCGCTATCGTGGGCACAAACCCTGTATCGGGAATGACCTTGATGACTCTGATTCTCAGCTCGCTCGTACTCGTTTCAATTGGTCTCGAGGGCGAGAAAGGTATGACCGCAGCTCTGATTATCGGAGGTGTAGTCTGCACCGCATTGTCGATGGCCGGAGGTTTTATCACAGACCTTAAAATCGGCTATTGGCTCGGCACTACCCCACGCACACAAGAGAAGTGGAAGTTCCTCGGAACGTTCGTTTCGGCAGCTACAGTTGCAGGTGTGATGATAATTCTGAACAAGACATACGGCTTCGTAGGTGAGAACGCCTTGACCGCACCACAGGCAAATGCTATGGCGGCAGTTATCAAGCCGTTGATGGAGGGTGGCGAAACACCGTGGATTCTCTACTTCGCAGGTGCAGTGTTGGCACTCGTACTCAACTGGATAGGCGTACCTGCGTTGGCATTCTCGCTCGGAATGTTTATCCCTATGTCGCTGAATGCTCCTCTTGTAGCCGGAGGTGCTATCGCTTGGTTCGTATCGAACCGCTCGAAGGATGAGGCACTCAACAAGGCTCGTTTTGATCGCGGAACGCTCCTCGCATCGGGCTTTATCGCTGGAGGCGCATTAATGGGTGTTGTGGCAGCCGTGTTAAAGTTTGTAGGTGTCGATCTCTATATGACCGAGTGGGCAGCATCGAGCGGTGCCGAGTGGTTGGCATTGGCAATGTATATTGCCCTTGCAATCTACTTTACCATTCACACCATGAAGGCAAAGAGGGAGGAGTAATAAGTTTCGCTGACTCAACAAAATCGAATCAACCATAATGAGACAGACTCTTTTACCATTATTGGTGCTTATCAGCATAGCGTGCTCTTGTTGCAGCTCAAACAAGCAGTGCAACACAGCATCGCTTCACACCGAGATTATTCCACAGCCACTCTCGCTCGTTAAGGGTGAGGGCTGTTTCACAATCGACTCTCACACCTCGCTCATCTGCGACACAGAGGTTGAGAAGATTGCCGACTATCTGCGTACCTACCTTCCGATAGATGGCAACAATGCGGCCAAGGAGAAGAGTATCCGCCTTACGCTTGACAAAGAGCTCGGAGCAGAGGAGTACGCACTCTCGGTAGATGAAAGTGGCATCGCAATCTGCGGAGGTGCATACGGAGGTCTATTCAATGGCGTTCAGACGCTGTTGCAGCTGCTACCACACGACGTATATGGCAAGAGTGCCAAGCTTCCAATGAGTGTGCCTTATGTAGAGGTAACGGATAAACCACAATACAACTATCGTGGTCTGTTGCTCGATGTGGCTCGCACCTTCCAGCCTGTCGATGAGGTTAAGCGCGTCATCGACTATATGGCTTATCTTAAACTGAACAAGTTGCACCTCCACCTTGTAGATAACCCTGCATGGCGCATAGAGATCAAGAGATATCCGCAGTTCGCAAAGGTAGGTGGTTTTCGTGGTGGCGATTCGCCACTACATCCCATTCATGGCAGTTTCGACCAGAAACATGGAGGCTACTACACCCAAGAGGAGTTACGCGACTTAGTAGCCTATGCTGCCGAGCGTAACATCGAAGTGATTCCAGAGATTGATATGCCTGGCCATAGCAAGGCTCTCGGTGTTATTCACCCCGACATTCTCTGCAACTATACGCCCGATACAAGCACAACCAACGGAATAGATATTCGCAATTCGTGGTGTGTAGCTAAGGAGTCTAACTACACCTTGATAGAGGATATAGTGAAGGAGTTGGTCGAAATATTCCCATCGGAGTATCTCCACATCGGCGGCGACGAAGTTCGCTTTTCTTGTTGGGAGCCGTGTCCCGATTGTCAGAAGTTGATGAAGGAGAAGGGGCTCAAAGATGGTCATCAACTCGAACAGTACTTCCTCAACCGTGTGAGCAAGATTCTCGCAAAGCACAACCGTAAGTCTATGGTATGGGACGAAGCCGTCGAGGGTAGCATGTTGGATAAATCGACTTTGGTATGCGGCTGGCGACACAAATCAAAGGTCAAGGGTTGGATTAACTCTATCAAGAGTGGCTATCAGACAATCGTCATGCCATCGCATGTATTCTACCTCGACAAGCGTCAGTCGCCACATGAACGTGGACATCGCTCGACTTTGGGCGTTTCACTCAAAACAGTCTGTGACTTTTCGATTGAGAGTGCAAATTTCACCCCCGAACAGGCCAAATGTATCGCAGGCATAGAGGGTGCTTTTTGGAGCGAGACATATCTGCCAAACATCACTTCTGAACGCCATTTCTCCGACTATTTGGAGTATATGTTCTTCCCTCGCATATTTGCAATTTCGGAGATTGCGTGGAGCAAAGAGCGCCGTTCTTACGACGAAATGGTCGAGGTAATGAAGGATTGTTTCTACCACAAATTGAACGCTATGGGTGCTGCATTCCGACTCGAAATGCTGAATGTAAAAGTAGAGAACGGAAAGATTTATGTAACTACCGAAGATGGTTCGAAGATATACTATACCGATATTCGCACCGACAAGACTCGTAAGTACACAAAAGCTCTTGATGCGGAGTTGGCACCATTTGTAACGTTCCGTAGCAAATTGATGAGCGGTTACAGCAACGATGTCGCTGCTCCTGAATTCTATACTTCACGCAAAGAGAAGTTTACACTCACCTCATCAATGCCATTCAGCGAAAAATGCCCTGCATCCAACTGCGAGAGATACCTGGTAGATCGTCGCCAGCTGTGCCGCACAGTTCGTGGAGCAAAAGAGGGAGATTGGTTGCTATGCAGTTTTGAGGAGCCTATCAAGTGCTCATATCTGAGAATTGCCACAGGCCAAACATACGTTCATCGCTGCCTCATCTACAATGGTTATGTCGAAGTAAGCTACGACGGAACCACCTTCGTCAAAGAGGGGGAGCTGTATAATGGCGCATTCATCATTCGTCCTAACGACAAGCAGTTTATCCATGCCGTACGAATTGTATCAACGGGCATTAGCGATGCAGAAAATTGCGTTATCATTCAGCCATTAACTATAAAGTAATCTACAAATAATTATATACTATGGAGTTAAAAGAGAGATTTTTGAAATATGTCGCTATCGACACGCAGAGTGACGAGAATAGCGAAACATTCCCATCGTCAGCGAAGGAGTGGGACTTATTAAACCTTTTGGTCGAGGAGATGAAGGCTCTCGGCTTGGAGGATGTCAGCATCGACAAGTATGGCTACGCAATGGGTACTATCCCGGCAACCAAAGGCAAAGAGAATACTCCTGTTATTGGTTTTTTGGCGCACGTCGATACATCGCCCGATATGAGTGGCAAGGATGTTCGTCCGCGCATTATCGAGGAGTATGACGGTCAGGATATCGTACTAAACCCATCGCTCACAATGCGCGTAGCCGAGTTTCCGGAGTTGAGTCGTTTTGTGGGACACACCCTGATTCACACTGACGGCACTACCCTACTTGGTGCTGACGACAAGGCCGGCGTTGCGGAGATTATGACCGCTGCTGAGTTCCTAATGTCGCATCCCGAGGTTGAGCACGGCAAGATCCGCATCGGCTTCACCCCTGACGAGGAGATTGGACGTGGTGTAGATTTCTTCGACGTAAAGGCGTTTGGTGCCGACTTTGCCTACACTATGGACGGTAGCAGCGAGGGCGAGTTGGAGTACGAAAATTTCAACGCTGCATCGGCAAAGATCGCTATCCAGGGTCGCAATGTTCACCCCGGATATGCCAAGAATAAGATGATTAACGCTATCGATGTGGCGTGCGAGTTGAACTCGCTCGTTCCTGCTGTGGAGCGTCCTCAATACACCGAGGGCTACGAGGGCTTCTACCACTGCGTAGGCATTTCGGGAACAGTCGAGGAGGCTACAATATCGTACATTATCCGCGACCACGACTTCGACAAGTTCGAGGCAAAGAAGGTGTGGATGCATAATATTGTGGGTATTCTCAACAATAAGTATGGCGAGGGAGTGTTAAAACTCACCTTGAAAGACCAATACTACAATATGCGCAAGATGGTCGAGCCACATCCGCAGGTTATCGAGTTGGCGAAGGAGGCTATGGTCGAGGCGGATGTAACGCCTATCGTTCGCCCAATTCGTGGCGGAACAGATGGCGCACGCCTCTCGTTTATGGGTTTGCCATGCCCGAATATCTTTGCCGGAGGTATGAACTTCCACGGCAAGTTCGAATACTGCTCTTTGAACTCGATGGAGAAGGCAGTAAAGGTTATTATCAACCTCTGCAAGTTGTGGGCAAAATAGATAGAAAAAACTATGACAAAGCGTTATGGATTTGTAAAGGTGGCGGCGGCAACACCGCTTGTGAAGGTTGCCGATTGCCACGCCAATGCCGAGGCGATAGATAAGCTTACTGCCGAGGCGGTGAAGCGTGGAGCGAGTGTGGTAGTATTTCCCGAGCTCTCGATGACAGGCTACACCTGCGGCGATTTGTTCCTGCAGTCGCGCATTATCGAGGCAGGCGACGAGGCTTTAGCGATGTTACTCTCAACGCCACGCCCGATAGTCTCGATTGTCGGAATGCCGATATACTACAAAAATAACCTATATAACTGCGCAGTAGTTATCGCCAACGGAAAGATTTGCGGCATCGTGCCAAAGAGCTATATCCCCAACTACTCGGAGTTCTACGAGAGCCGTTGGTTTACCGAGGGACGCGACATCCGCAACGCCGAGATTACAATCTGCGGTCAGCGCGTACGCTTCGGAACAGATCTGCTGTTCGACGTACACGGCACACGTTTCGGAGTGGAGATTTGCGAGGATTTGTGGGTTCCGGCTCCGCCATCATCGGATATGGCATTGGCGGGTGCTACGCTCATCTTTAACCTCTCGGCAACACCCGAGATTTTGGGCAAACACGCCTACCTCCGCTCACTCATCAAGCAACAGTCGGCACGCGCATTGTGCGGATATATCTACTGCTCGGCAGGCGTGGGAGAGTCCTCTACCGACCTCGTATTTACGGGCAACGGCATAATTGCCGAGAATGGTAAAATCATCGCTGCACGTGAACGTTTCATTCGTGAGGCACGATTGACCGTCGCAGATATCGATGTCGAGCACATCTTCAACGAGCGTCGTCGTCACACATCGTTCATCAATCTCGACAATCGTTTCGACGTAATAAAGATCGATATTGAGCAGCCCGTTAGTGAGCTTGAGCGCGAGATCGACCCTGCACCATTTATCCCTGCAGATTTCAACGAGGGATGCCGCGAGGCGTTCGAAATTCAGACCGCCGGTCTTGCTCAGAGGGTGGCGCACATTCGAGATACAAAGGCTGTAATCGGCATCTCGGGTGGTTTGGACTCCACATTGGCGCTATTGGTGACTGTGGCTACATTCGATATGCTCGGACGTGACCGCAAGGATATTATAGGTGTTACAATGCCAGGATTTGGCACAACAGACCGCACCTACCAAAATGCACTTGTGCTGATGCGCGAGTTGGGAATCACAACACGCGAGATATCAATCCGCAAGGCTTGCGAGCAGCACTTTGCCGACATCGGACTCAACCCTAACGAGAGAGGTGCAGCTTACGAGAACTCGCAAGCACGTGAGCGCACACAGATACTTATGGATTTGGCAAACAAGGAGAGTGGCATAGTAATCGGCACAGGCGATTTGAGCGAGGCGGCTCTCGGCTGGGCAACCTACAATGGCGACTCGATGTCAATGTACAACCCAAACTGTTCTATTCCAAAGACCCTGGTGCGCAAAATGGTTGAATGGTGCGCCGCAAACGACGGCAACGAGGCTGTGCGCAACACCTTGAAGGATATCGTAGATACTCCCGTTAGCCCGGAGTTGCTCCCTGCTGACGAGAAGGGTAACATCGCGCAAAAGACCGAGGATTTGGTTGGCCCATACGCTCTGCACGACTTCTTTATCTACAACTTCTTGCGCAACGGATTCTCCCCTGCAAAGATCGAGTACTTGGCACAAAAGGCCTTCGAAGGAGAGTTCTCGAACGAGGAGATTCACCATTGGCTGCAGGTATTCCTACGCCGTTTCTTCTCGCAACAGTTCAAGCGTTCGGCAGCACCCGACGGCCCGAAGGTTGTTACGGTATCGCTCTCGCCTCGTGGCGACTTGCGAATGCCCTCCGACGCATCGGTTGCAGAGTGGCTTAAATAGTAAAAAGCGGACTGATTTTTCAGTCCGTTTTTTCTACTATTAACCCTCCATTTTGCATCGTTCATCATATATTCTTCCTTAAAAAAACTGCCCTATATCGGGCAAAAATTCGAGGCAACTATAAAAATAGAGTCTGCTCGAAATGCAAACTCTACAAAAAAGTTTTCAACAATTTTGATACTAGAACTCTCTACAGAGAGCATCAGAAGCCGTAATTGTTAAAATTTCAGCGAATTAAGTTTATCCTGAATATCACCAAGAGGATCCTGCGGAACGGTAATACTCTTCAGACGACGACTTGTACCTCCAAGGCTGCGCAAGTTATAGGTAAAACGTACCAGGAATGTACGTCCGAGCACGGCATTATAACGCAACTGCGAGTAGGTGGCTATGACGTAGCGGCCAAAGGATGTGTTTCTATTTAGCACATCATCGACGCACAACTCAACCTCGCCAAGTCCCTTCAGCACCTTCTTTCCAACCGAAATATTCCACAATGTAAAGTAATCGTTGAAGTTGTGCGTAAAGACCTTGAAGTGGGTAAAATTGACCGAGGAGGTAATGGTAAAGCCCAACGGCAAGACAGCCTTGATGTTACCTCGCACATACTGCATAAAGTATTGGTTATTGAAACCCTCAAGCGAGCTATTGTTGTAGCTGTAATTTCCTCGCCAGGTGACCATAAAATCGAGATTTTCGGAGATATTACTACCCAATGTCACCTGAGCATATGCGCTGGTATTGTGCATCATCACATTCTCTCCCCTACCTACAAACTTGTAATCCTGCTCCGGATCCACAATCTGCTCAGGTGTCAAATCTGAAGAGATAACCTCCATCGGGATATCCGAATATGTTCCGCCAAGCACCATATTCAAATTCGAGCGCAAATGCGCCAACGGCAATCCCAGCGAGGTACGGAACTCGTACGACCAATAGCCATCGAGATTCGCCTTCTGCGAGAGTTGTATCGGATTATAGGTTGCGTAGTGCCACTCACCATTCGTGCCGATATAATCCGGCAATCTTATTCTGCCAGGGTTGTATGCCACACGCACACCTACATAATCCTGCACGTGCTGCACCTTACCCATCAGCATAAATGTCGTACCAAAGCGGGATGACACATTGGTATATCGCACGAAGAAGTTGTGCTCCTGCGACGGCTTCAAATCGGGATTACCAACCGACAGATAGGAACTGTTGTTCACATTGTACATATCGTTCAAATCCCAGATGCCGGGCATTCGCAAGCGCGAATTGAGCGACGTACGAAGGCTATGCTTATTGTTGGCTGCAATATTGAGCGTCGCATTATAGAGAATACGCTGATAGTGCGAACGTTTGACAGTCGGAGTCTCGAGCAATCTGCCCGGCACTCCAAAGTAAGTCACATCCGTCGTCAGGTCTCGGAAACGAACATTCACCGAGAACCAATTTCGTCCCTTACCATAACGCATACCGGCACTCGCCTCGTGGAACCAATAGTCACTCGTATATATCGACGAACTCTTCGGCTTTATCTTCTCGTCGAGAGCTGTGTAGGTATTGTCCGTAGTGTAGTTGAAGACATCGCGCGTACGCTTTTGGTAATTACCCTCGTACGAGAGATTGACCACCACCCATCTGCCGATACGTTCGCGGAACGTTGTTTGAAAGTGGCATTGAGCCGTCGATTGATCGCTCAAATTACGCGAGTAGGAGTAATTGCGAAGGGCATCTATGGCCTGCGTACCCGAGTAGGAGTTGTAGTTACGCCAACTCTCGTTGCTATTGTAACGCGCATTTGCAGCAACCAACAACACTCGACCTCGCTTGAGAAAGTTGTAGCTGTATTGTGCATTCAACGATGCCGTGTGCGAGATACCGCGACCCTCGTTATAGCTCGGATAGTAGCGAGGTAGTGGTCTATCCTTCTCCGGAACAGACTCCGACCAACCGCTACGCATAGAGGTTGTATCCTGCTGATTTATCGAGAAGTTATTTGTATATGTATAGGATGGCGTAAGGAGCAATCGCTGACGCTTCGCCACCTTCCACGACAATCGTCCTCGCAGACGAAGGTCTATCTTGTTCGGATTTGCAAATTGGTCGTAATGTATGGTATCGAGCTTTGCGGGCGGATTGTACCAACGGTCCACCGTAAAGTTATTCTTCGTATTGCTATGGTTGAAGAAGACACTACCGTCAAATCGTGCACGCTTACGCTTGCCCCATCTGTCCGAATAGTTTACAGCAAAGACCTCTGCCGATGCAATACCCGATTGGCGGTTTACCGAGAAGGATGACGAGGCATTTGTGCGGTTAGTCGATCCCGACATCGAAATTCCCTCGTCCGACAAGTTCTGCTTGTTAAGGTTATTAGCCAATGCCATAATGGCAATACGCGTATTGCCCCTAAAGATATTGAGTGCGCCACCTGTCGAGTACCTACCTTTGAAATTTTCCGAATATTGACCGATCTCTGTGCCTGTAGGCAATCTGTCACTTCCGGCACCACCTGCCGCGTGCATCTTACCAAATTCGCTATGCGAAAGCGAGCTACGGGTCTTAATATTGAGGACTTTTCCTCCTCGTCCATCATCCACACCCGTAATCTGCGACGCTTCGCTCATCCTGTTATATATTTCGATACTCTCGACAGCCTGAGCCGGAATACTCTGCAACACCTGCTGTACTCCGCCACCAAAGAACTCCTCGCCATCGACATATATCTTCGTTACAGCCTCGCCCTGCGCCTCAATCTTTCCGTTATTGATTGATATTCCGGGCAATTTGCGCAACAAAGTTTCGAGTTCGGCATCCACTGTAACCTTAAATTGTGATGCCGAATAGCGCAATGTATCTCCAACAATCGTAGCGCGTGGAACAACCACTTTCTTGACCACCGCAGCGATACTGATAGCTGAGTGTTCCATCACCATATCGCCCAAATTGAGAGGCAGAGCGTCCACCTTAATTGTGCGCTCATAGTCTTGATATCCGAGGAATGTGGAGATTAGTTTATACTCTCCGCGTGGGAGAGGAGAGGTTTTGAAGTATCCTCCGTAACCGGTGATACAATTTCTGCGGAAGAGCGAGTCGCGAACCGAAGTTACCTCGACAATAGCACCGACAACTCCCTCTTTCGTTTCGATATCGAAAAATCGTCCACTAACAACAGCACCTTGTCCCCACGCCACAAGGCAGGAGAAAATAGCAACAAAGAGGGTTAATAGACGACGCATCATTCTGCTGGCTTTTGAGCCATTAACTATATAATACAAAAAATGAAGGTAGGTGGAAACTGTTTCCCACCTACCTTTGATATTGGATATTAGTCCTCCAACTTAGCACACAAGAACTCACGGTTGAGGCGTGCAATGTGAGCAATGCTGATCTGCTTTGGACACTCTGCCTGGCAAGCACCTGTGTTTGTACAGTTACCAAAGCCGAGCTCATCCATCTTAGCAACCATAGCCTTTGCACGACGTGCACCCTCGACCTTACCCTGTGGCAACTTAGCGAGCGACGATACACGGGCAGCTACGAACAACATGGCCGAGCCATTCTTACAGGTTGCAGCACAAGCACCACAACCTACGCAAGCTGCAGCATCCATCGACTCGTCAGCATCGGCCTTAGGAATTGGAATAGCATTTCCGTCAGGCACCGAGTTGGTACGTACCGAAACAAAACCGCCTGCCTGGAGAATCTGATCGTAAGCACCACGATTTACAACGAGGTCCTTGATTACAGGGAACGCAGCCGAACGCCAAGGCTCAACGGTGATAGTTGCACCATCCTTGAACTGACGCATATAGATCTGGCAGGTTGTAACGGCCTGCGACGGACCGTGAGCGTGACCGTCGATGTGCAACGAACACATACCGCAGATACCCTCGCGGCAGTCGTGATCGAATGCTACAGGCTCCTCGCCTTTGTGTACGAGGTCATTGTTCAAAATATCGAGCATCTCGAGGAACGAGGTATCCGAAGATACATTCTCAACCTTGTACTCCTTGAATGCACCCTTCGATTGAGCGTCTTTCTGACGCCATATTTTCAATGTGAAATTCATAATTTCTAAACTCTAAATATTAAACGTCAAAAATTAGTCCTTATAGTTACGCTGTGCGCGGTGAGTAAACTCATAGTCGAGTGGCTCCTTTGTAAGTTCAGGAACCTCGTTCTCACCCTTGTACTCCCAAACCGAAGCGTAAGCGAACTTGTCATCGTGACGAAGAGCCTCGCCCTCCTCGGTCTGATGCTCCGAACAGAAGTGACCACCGCACGACTCCTCACGATTGAGAGCATCGCGTGCCATCAACTCACCAAGTTCGAGGAAATCGACAAGACGCAATGCCTTCTCCAACTCAACGTTGAACGAATCGGCTGTACCAACAACCTTAACATCCTGCCAGAAC
>JAZNHC010000013.1:0-9375 GCA_045576755.1 Alistipes sp. | reverse complement strand
CAAGGAGTTGAAAATGAAAATTGTCTTCCTAAGACCGCTTGGCCTCCGACTTGGGCGAGACTATGGAGATTATTTTGATTAAGGATGTAGAGAACCTCGGATACGCAAACGATATCGTTACCGTAAAGCCGGGTTATGCGAACAACTACCTCATTCCACAGGGTTTCGCAAAGACTGCTACCGCTTCTGCAAAGAAGGTATTGGCAGAGAACCTCAAGCAGCGTGCTCACAAGGACGCTAAGATTTTGGCTGATGCTCAGGCTCTCGCCGAGAAGATCGCCAACCTCCCACTCTCGTTTGCTGTTAAGGCAGAGGAGGGTCGTATCTTCGGTACTATCACTTCGGCTGACATCGCTGCTGCTCTCGCAGAGAAGGGTGTAGAGGTCGAGAAGAAGAACATTACCGTTGAGGCTATCAACACCGTAGGTGAGTACAAGGCTACCGTTAAGCTCCACCGCGAGGTTAAGGGTGAGATCACTCTCTCGGTTGTAGCTGAGGAGTAATCTGCAACAGAGGTGGGGGGTGAGTGAATAATTAGCTTGCAATACCCCACTTCACGATAAAAAGACAGACTTTCGGGTCTGTCTTTTTTGTTTTTCACCTATTTCCCGACCAAAAATCGCACTTACGCACAAAAAAGCCGTTAAAAAAGTGTTTTATTTAAAAATAAAAAACTAACTTTGTAGTGGTGTATATTGTTGAGGTGCGCACACAATGAGATTTCTAACCCGTTTAATATCTACAATGGCTCTTTTGCTGACCTGCCATGCTTCGTTGGCAAATGGCACCGATACGTATATCCTACAATACACCGGCAGTAACGAGAACGCCATCCGAAACACCGTAAATAAGATGCTTACCGTCCCAACGGATGGTACTAATTCTCTCTACTTGGAGGATGCCGAACTCGAGAAGAGAGATCCGCACGCATATTGGCTTATGAATAGGATGATGCAGATGAAAGTATCATCTGTACAGAGCGCAGAAGATGCGTGGGCTTGGGTTATTGCTATGAGTGAGAGCGTCAAGCAGTACAACCTGCGACTTGATCGCGAAGCCAAAGCAGGCTCACCAAAGCAGGCTATGCTCGCCATAACTGAACTTATAGAGCCATACACCGAAGGCAATTCGCAGCAGATGAATATTGCGAGTGACATCGTTACAACTCTTACACTCTACAAAACCTTGAACAACTACTTCAAATTTATCAACGACATAGGAAAATATAGCGTTGAGGATAGACGTATGCAGGATGCCTACTACAAGGAGTTTAGAACGTGGTTTACGATGTATAGTGCCGCCGACACACTGCTAAGTTCGTACACATACTCGTGCGTCTTTCACCAAATGGCTCACAGCGATAAAAACAACGTCCGCAGATCGTGGTTGGAGGCGCGTAACCGTGAGTTAGATATAGAACAATCTCACTACAGCACAAAGGATTGGATGCCGGTCACTGCCTTGTCTACGGAGAGTATGAATTGGGATTTCAGTACTGTGCTAAACTTCTTCAAACTTGTCACGCTGAATGACATAGCAGCTAAGTACGCAAAATACAACGAGACGGATATCGATGTCGCAAAGGATCAGATTGGCCCAAAATTCGGTGCAACTGCAGTTGTAAATGCCGCGGCATCATACGACGTAGCTATTCTTATGTGGCGACAAACACGCGAACAAATAGCTAAATCATTAGTTGGCAAAGAGCAGCAGGCCTCTTATCGTGAAACCACCAAGATTGTGTACACACGTCTATACAACGATTTGGTATCGTTGAGAGAGCTGAAGTTCTAAGAGTTGAATGCCCGCGTCTCGACAGCAAAGCATAAATTCTAACACACTATAAACCTAAAACCCATGAAACATTTTAGTAAGAGCGCATTAGCCTCGTATCGTGTTGTCGTAAGCACGCTTATCGCAGTTGCCACTATGACATTATTCAGCAGTTGTCTTAGCGAGCCTTTGACCTACGCACCTTGGACAGACCTCTCGCAATATTTCGACTTGGAGAGGGTCGAGCACTCCGACGGTCAGTGTTCGTTCAACAGTTACACCCTTTCGCAGGGCAAAGAGATGATTACCAGCAAGCGCATCGATGATCACAAGTATAACGCCACCGTACTTGGAAAAAACGTATGGGTACGCAGTTCGCCAACTATTGCACGATATACACAACGCTGCCAGGTAAATACAGGTGACCATGTTACTGTTCTTCACTCGGCAGGTTACGAGAATGGAAAGTATTGGAGCTACGTATATGTAAATTCGGGTCGTCGCGCCGGAAACTACGGTTACATCTGCTCCGACTTCATCATCGAGCAACAGAAGTACGAGATTATCCAGAAATATATCCTCTCCTCGAGCACGAACATAACACTCGAGACAGAGAGCAAATATTTGAACGCTATAGCTGACGTATTGTTGAAATTCAACGTAAATGTGCTCCACCAGCGACTCTTTGTCAGCCTTATCGATTCAACACATACTGGAGACCATCTGATTGTAACCTTCCGCATTCAGGATATTGGCATTCAGGGCAACAACTCGATGCTTGCGGTCATTCAGTTTACCCCAAATACGAACGACTACGTCGTAATCGGCATAGTTCCTGGTTACTCGGTAGGTCGTATTACACGCCTTGCTGACGGATCGTGCGACGTAAACTTCAACCCTAACAGACAATAGTATGAAACTCAAATACCTACTTGTATCGTTCTTATTGGTTGGCACACTTGCCGCCTGCGGTCAGAAACAAAAGCAAAGCACCGAAGTTGAGCCGGTTGCAGCAGCTGTGACATTGGAGGAGGTTGAGGTTGTTGAGAATGGTAATGGCTGGGATGCCAGCTACATTATCATCTCTAAGGAGACTATGACTCTCCGCATCTACGATAGCAAGGATCGAGTTATCCACAACTTCCCTATCGCTCTTGGCAAGAATTACGGAAACAAACAAAGACCGGGCGATATGAAGACCCCTGAGGGAGATTTCACCATTCAGCAGATTCAGAATGCCTCGTCGTGGTCGCACGACTTTCAGGATGGCAATGGCGTTATTCCTCACGCCTATGGCGATTGGTTTATCCGTCTTAAGACCCCTCCACACACCGGTATCGGTATCCACGGTACACACGATCCCAACTCTATAGGCACACGTGCATCAGAGGGCTGTATTCGTCTGCGTAACGAGGATTTGAACCGACTCCGCCCATTGGTTAAGGTGGGTATGAGGGTTACCATTAAGACCTCTAAACTCGACTTGGAAGCGGATGGTCGCTCAGTCGAGGAATATATGGCTGAAATGGCATCGCAAGCGCAGGCGAATGAACCTGAAGCGACAACCGAGGCAAAGGCAAAAAAGGAGGTAGAGAGGGATGTCGTTCCGGGTAACGTTATCGAGCACACACTCGAAGAGGGACAGTATCTGAGCCATTTGGCAGTGATGTATAACACTACGACGGCAAAGATTTTGGAGCTCAATCCGGGCTTAAATCCGAATAGAATACGCGCAGGTCAGACTATCCGCGTTCAGCCGAATACCGACGCGCAACCGAGTCCGCAGGAGCAGGCTCGTCCAAAGGCTAACGAAGACCCAAATGGTATATACCACACCATCGAGAGCGGCGATAACTTCTACTACCTGGCAAAGAAGTATGGCACATCATTCCAGGAGATCGAGGCTCTCAATCCTGAGGTAGACCCCGGAAGATTACAGATTGGCCAGCGTGTCCGCATCAAATAATCCGCACAGATATAGACACAAAGTAAGGGAGTCCAACGTTGGACTCCCTTACTTTATTACTACTCTGATGTATAATCATTACTTGCCGATGCAGAAGTTGGCGAAGACGTTTTTCAGGATATCGTCGCTGGTGATGCGTCCGGTGATTTCGGATAGGGCTGTTATGGCACTGCGGATATCCTCAGCAAGCAACTCCTCCGATATGCCCATATCAAGTGCCGAGAGTGCTACCTGCATAGCTGCATGAGCGCGATTCAACGCCTCGAAATGGCGCAAATTCGACACCACAACCTCTCCCCTGTAGAGTCCGTCGGTATCAACCGTATTGCGCAATGCTCGGCGTAGGGCATCAACCCCTTCACCCTCGCGAGCCGAGATATACAACGCACCCTCAATACCTCGCTCCGATGTTGTATCCATCTTATTCACAACAAGAATAAGTTGCTGCCCCTCGGCAAGTCGCGGCAGTTCCACCTCATGTTGCGAAGGCTCCACCATATAGAGTAATATCTGCGCCTGGCGCATAGCTCGCTCTGTACGTTCGATACCCATCTGCTCGAGTCTATCCTCCGTATCGTGCAGACCTGCTGTATCTATAAATCTGAAGCGTATATCATCTATTACGACACACTCCTCCACCGTATCGCGCGTCGTACCGGCAATATCGGACACCATAGCCCTATCATCCCCGACAAGGCGATTAAGCAGTGTACTTTTGCCAACATTCGGACGACCCACAATAGCCACCGAAACACCCTCACGGATGGCATTTCCTACACGGAACGACTCCATAAGTCGCGACACTATCCCATCGGTTTTATCAAGCATAGCGCGGAGCCTTGAGCGGTCAGCAAACTCGACATCCTCCTCCGAAAAGTCGAGTTCAAGCTCCAGCAATGTCGTAATATTGAGCAACTCCTCGCGCAACTTATCGAGCAACTCGGAGTAGCCTCCTCGCATCTGCGTAGCTGCTACGGCGTGTGCTGCGCGCGATTCGGCTGCTATAAGATCTGCCACCGCCTCTGCCTGCGAGAGGTCGATACGGCCCGCAGCCAAGGCTCGCTGCGAGAACTCACCCGCCTCCGCCATACGTGCCCCTTGCTCACACAACAGACGGATAACCTCCGATGCAATATATCGCGAGCCGTGAATCGATATCTCAACCGACTCCTCGCCCGTATAGGAGTGAGGTGCGCGAAAAACAGCCACCACAACATCGTCAATCACACGTTCACCATCGCAGATTGTGCCGTAGTGAATGGTGTGAGATGTGACATCAACGAGGGGTTTGCGCCCCTTGAACACCCTATCGCAACAGGCCACAGAGCCCTCACCACTCATTCGAATTACGGCAATAGCTCCGCCCAAAGCGGTTGCAGGCGCTACTATTATTGAATTATCTATCATAGTTGTCGCAAAGGTATAAAAAATATACAGACAATGTCGCATTGTCTGTATATTTTGCTCTATTTAAGAGTGATTAGTTACCTGCTACGACGATAGTTGCCAATCCTGCAATAAAGAGGAGGAACATCAACGCAAGCAACCAATTTGTCTTGCTATCAGCACCCTTGAACTCCTTCCAGATAAAGACTCCCCAGAAGGCTGCAATCATCGGAGCTCCCTGACCGAGTGCGTACGATACTGCAGCACCAGCCTTACCGGCTGCGATATACGAGAACGCAGTACCAAGGCACCAAATCATACCACCGAGGATACCCACAAGGTGTGTCGAGAACGAGCCCTTGAAGTACTCGCTGTACGATACAGGCACACCAACGAAAGGCTTCTTCATAACCAAGGTATTGAATACGAAGTTCGAAAGCAACACACCGAGCGAGAAGATGAAGATTGCCGAATAAGGGGTGAGTTTGCCCACTGCAGGTTGCACAAAGTTATCGATATCCATACCTTTAACCACAAAGCGATAGAAGGTAGACATCAAGATACCTGCAACAACTGCGAGAATAACACCCTTCTTACTATCCTTATTCTGCTCGCCCCCCTTCGATGTACGACCAGCTGCAATACCATTGCAAACAACGGCAATAACCACCAGCAAAACGCCCAATGCAAGCAGTACGGCATTGCCCTTAGGCTGCTCTAAATAGTTATTTATAACACCCAAAACAAGTGCCAAACCACAGCCAAGAGGGAAGGCTACAGCCATACCTGCCAATGAAGTCGAAGCCGAGAGGAGGATGTTCGATGCGTTGAAGATTACGCCACCGAGAATGACCCAACCGAGGTTCTTCAGATCAGCCTGCTTCAGATCGGCAACAAAGCTACGACCCTCTTCGCCAATGCTACCCATCGTAAAACCAAGCAAGAGGGTAAAGAGGACCATACCGATAACATAGTCCCAATAGAAGAGTTCGTAACGCCAAGTCTTACCTGCAAGTTTCTGGGTATTACCCCACGAACCCCAACACAACATTGTAATAAAGCAGAATACTACTGCCAAGATGTAATCATTGATAATAAACATAACGATATTTTTTAAGGTTTAGTGATCTAAAAGTTATCGACCTCCTCGCGCGAAGGGATTGAAGGTTGCGCACCTACGCGCGACACCGATATTGCCGATGCCTTGGTAGCAAATCGCAGTGCCTCGCGCAATGACATACCCTCTGCCAACGCAGCACACATTGCACCATTGTAGACATCGCCCGCAGCGGTAGTGTCTACTGCATCGACCTTGTGGGCAGGGATAATCTCCGCCTTACCATCCTCGTAGAGCATAGCTCCTTCACTACCGAGTGTAATGACGACCTTCTTCACGCCCAGACGACACAACTCCTCGGCTGCCAAACGCGCCGTTGTTTCGTTTTTAACCTCAACACCTGTGAGGATCTCGGCCTCGGTCTGATTAGGGGTGATAAGATAGAGTTTCGACAGAGCCGTTTCGCTAACCTTCGCAGCGGGTGCAGGATTGAGAATTACACGTGCACCTTTTGCCGCAGCCACACCAATACACGCCTCAACCGTAGCCATAGGTATCTCGAGCTGCAACAGTACGATATCGCCCTCCTCGATAGTATCGAGTGCCGGCATCACATCGTCCAACATCAGCTCGTTATTGGCACCAAGGGCTACCGAAATAGAGTTTTGAGCCGACGAATCGACCAAAATCAAGGCTACACCCGATGGGCAATCCTTATGGGCAATGTAGGAGGTGTCTATGCCGTACTGCTTGTAGCGTGCCACAGCCTCCTCGCCAAAGATATCTTTTCCGACAGCAGCAGCAAAAATTACGGGGTGTCCCATCTTAGCCACAGCCACAGCCTGGTTGGCGCCTTTACCACCTCCGGCCATCATAAATCCACCGCCCAATACCGTTTCGCCCGGACGCGGAAGATGTTCCGAACGAACAACCATATCTGTATTGGAGCTACCAATAACAATGATTTTTTTCATATCTTATGCATTATATGTTACAAATATAGTAATATTTTCTCAAAAATCATACAAAAAGAGTCATTCGTTGTTGCGAATGGCTCTTTGACTGAAAATTATTCTTAGGACTTAGAAATTACTACCACATTAAAATTCCATTTTGCTGCGGCGTACATATCCCTCATAACGCCACTTAGCATTCTCCTCGGCAGCCTGGTAGAGCTCCTCCGCCTCCTGTGGGAAGGTCTTCTGGAGCGAAGTGTAACGCACCTCCTTGAGGAGGAAGTCGCGGAACTTGCTCCAATCCGGCTCCTTCGAGTCGAGTACAAACGGATTCTTACCCTCATCCTCGAGAAGTGGATTGTAGTGCCACAAGTGCCAATATCCGCACTCTACGGCCTGCTTACCGATAGTCTGTGTGCGAGTCATACCGCCCTTGATACCGTGATTGATACAAGGAGCGTAGGCGATAATGAGCGATGGTCCAGGATATGCCTCCGCCTCCTTCAATACATTGAAGAGCTGTGCCTGCGATGCACCTATCGAAACCTGTGCTACATATACATAACCGTATGTCATAGCGATTGCACCCAAGTCCTTCTTGCGGATACGCTTACCCATCGAAGCGAACTTTGCAACGGCACCTACCGGAGTAGCCTTCGACGACTGACCACCGGTGTTCGAATATACCTCGGTATCGATAACAAGGATATTCACATCCTCACCCGTAGCCAAGACGTGGTCTACGCCTCCGAAGCCGATATCGTAACCCCAACCGTCGCCACCGATAATCCACTGCGACTTCTTAACGAGGAAATCCTTATGCTCGAGGCTAGCCTGGCACTTGTCGCAACCGCAAGCCTCGCAAAGCTCAATTACGCGCGGAGCAACCTCTGCCGACTTGGCTGCAAGGTGACGAACCTCCAACCACTCCTTCAACACAGCCTTCAACTCGTCCGAGCACTTCTCGCAAGCGAGAGCCTCATTTACAAGCGAAGCCAAATTCTCGCGAATCTTCTCGTTACCGATGTGCATACCGAGACCGAACTCCGCGTTATCCTCGAACAACGAGTTAGCCCAAGCCGGACCCTGACCCTTCGAGTTGGTGCAGTATGGAGTCGATGGTGCCGATGCCGAGTAAATCGAGGTACAACCTGTAGCATTTGCCACCATCATACGCTCACCAAAGAGCTGTGTGATAGTCTTGATATATGGAGTCTCACCACAACCGGCACAAGCTCCCGAGAACTCGAACAACGGCTGCATAAACTGCGAATTCTTAACTGTCTTCTCGCGGTCAATATTCTTGTAACCCACAGTGTGGTGCATATAGTTCCACTTCTCGACCTCGCCCATCTGCGATGCGAGAGGCTGCATCTTGAGAGCCTTCTCTTTTGGCGAAGGACAGACATCAACACAGTTGCCACAACCTGTACAATCGAGTGGTGATACCTGAATGCGGAACTTGTACTCCTTGGTGTTTCCGATACCCTGCTTGAACGCTGTACCCTCAGGAGCCGCTGCTGCCTGCTCCTCGGTAGCGAGGAACGGACGAATAGCTGCATGAGGGCAGACATAAGCACACTGGTTACATTGGATACACTTTTCAACATCCCACTGTGGAACATTCACCGCGATTCCTCGCTTCTCCCAAGCTGCAGTACCATTGTCCCAAGTACCATCCTCACGGCCATTAAATGCCGAAACAGGGAGCTGGTCGCCCTTCAATGCGTTGATCGGATCAACCACATTGCGAACAAACTCCGGACGCGAGAGATCAACCGATGCAGCTGTCTCCTCTGCAACGAGCGAAGCCCACTCGGCAGGAACCTCTACCTTCTCGACTGCGGTAGCACCTGCATCCACAGCGGCATAGTTCATATTTACGATATCCTCGCCCTTCTTGCCATACGACTTGTAGATAGCCTTCTTCATCTCCTCGACAGCCTTCTCGAACGGAATAACATTCGCAATCTTGAAGAATGCCGACTGCATGATGGTATTGGTGCGGTTGCCCAAACCGAGCTCGGCAGCGATCTTTGTAGCGTTGATAATATAGAAGTTGATGTTGTTCTTTGCGAGGAACACCTTCATATGGGTTGGCAACGATGCACAAGTAGCCTCAGCATCGAGTACCGAGTTGAGAAGGAACGAACCACCTCGCTTCAAGCCCTTCAACACATCGTACTTCTCGACATACGAGGGCACATGGCAAGCCACGAAGTCGGGAGTAGTAACCA
>JAZNHC010000012.1:0-4643 GCA_045576755.1 Alistipes sp. | reverse complement strand
TTCGACTATAGCAGAATTTATTGGAACAAACCCGAGAACTACACATTCAAGCGTGAACGTACTTGGCAGTTCAACAATCTTAAGCCACGAGAATACAAATAGAAGATATGAAGAGATTTGCATTACTGATACTATCCGCAGCTACACTTTGCATCGGTTGCATAAACTCCGGAAACAAAGCAAACGTAAACGATTTGCAACTACTCTCCGGTATCAGCAACCACAAGCTCATGCTCGAAGGTGCCGAAGGTAGTAGTACCACATTCTCGTTTATCGCCAAACACGATTGGACGATAATCGACTACAAGGGCTTCGAGTGTTTCCCTGCAAGCGGAAGCAAGAGCGAGGAGAATAGCCAGATATATGTAACAGCCGTAGCATTGCAGGCAAACAATTCGGCAGACACAGTTCGTCTTAGCGACCTAAATTTCAAGCTACTATCGACTCGTTTTGTCGGAGTATCGGCATATCAGTTGCCTCAGGTATGTTTGAAAAGTGGCACGACGGCCTCGATAAATGCAATCGAGGGCTCGACTACCACAGCAAAGATTGTATCGCCGGCGCAGAACATAGAAATTACGACCACCGGTGATATCTCGGCTACAATCAGTAGTAAAAACAATCGCGATGAACATACCATAACAATTACCGCAACCAGCAGCAACAGCACAACCGAGGAGCGAATTATCGGCTCTGTAGGATTTGTGGTAGACGGTGTTGAGCAAGGTGGCAAGATCGACATCAAACAGCTTCCGGCAATCGTCTTTGACCGTAGTGCCGTATTACTACCTGGCGAAGAGGGCAGAAGCAATATGTTTGAGGTGAAATCGGAATTTGATATAGAGATAGCCTACTCGTCCGATCTATTTTCTGTCGCAAAAGTTGAGCGAAATGTCTACGAGGTAACCGCCTTAACAAGCAATAATTCCGAAGATACAATCTCACTTGGCAACATTGATGTCAGCTTGAAAGACACTTCATCGTGTAGCGCAACCATTTGCGTTTATCAGCGCAAAGCAATAGCGGCTCAGACTATCATCGTTCAGTTTATTGGTACATCTCTGCGTGAGCCATACTTTACAAGTAATATCAAGAAGATGGTCGATGCCCTGAACGGCAACATCCAGGGCGATGCCCGAATTTTAGCCATCACCACCGAATCCACAAACGACGGCATACTCTACGAGTTGCGTTACGATGAAAATCTCGGTATTGCAGTCAAGGAGAAAGTTAAGGATCTGTCGTTACCGACACCGTACAATGCAGAGCTCTTCGCGTCGAACTTGCAAAAGGCAATAGACTTTGCACCGGCAGAGAAATACGCATTCATCATCGGTTCGCACGGACTCGGATGGGTGCCTAAAAATTCGACAAGTTCGACGAGCGTTCTAAGACGTATGGGAATATCACCTTCGTCATTGTGGGAGCGTAACCCAAGTGCCGAAATGACACGTCATCTCGGAGATAGAGGCAGCGTTGTGCAGTACGACGTAACCGAGATCGCCTCTGCTATTTCAAGCTGTTGCATAAAGTTCGATTACATCCTCTTCGACGCTTGCTTTATGGGCAATGTAGAGAGCGTATACGAATTGCGAAATGTCACTAAATATATCATAGGTTCTCCTTGCGAGGTCATGGGCTACGGCTTCCCATACCTCAATCTCATGCAATATATGTTAATGGACGGTGGAAGATCGTACGACTTGGATAGAATTTGCAAAGAGTATGTAGAGTACTACCGTACCAGCGCATCTACACCGTCTGCCTGTGTATCCCTGACCGACACATCCAAGCTCGAAGATCTGGCTACTGCGATGAAGGCAGTCAACGAGGCAGGCATAAAGGAGGGATTCTCGCTACATAACGTTCAATTCTACGAAGGACAAGGGGTGCACTCGTTCTACGATTTGGGCGACATGGTCGAGCAGTCGTGTGCTGATGCCGCTGTAGCTAATGCCTTCAAGGCTCAGTTGGATAAGACTGTAACATCGCGCTATCATACCGACCAATTCTACTCGGCATACGGTAGCAACAACAAGTACTACCACGACATCAACTATTATAGTGGTATAACCACATCGGCAATGGTCGAGCACTACACTACCGATTGGAAACAAACCTCCTGGTACAAGGCGACACATTAGCAGATAAGACGATAGGGGCGACTTCCAACGAAGCCGCCCCTATCATTTTGTTTCGACACTACTAATCGTGATCCGAAAAGAGGTGACGTGCCAATTCGCTAACCGTATTTATGCGGGCTACCTCAATACCCTTGATTTTTTTGCTCGGCAGGGAGGCATAACCCGAAACAACAATCTTCTTGAAACCAAGGCGAGCCGCCTCGCTGATACGTTGTTCGGTACGTGGTGCAGGACGCACCTCGCCCGACAGACCTATCTCGCCTGCAAGCGCCAAGCCTTCGTTTATAGGGCGGTCAAAATAGGATGAAAGTACCGCTGCCACAACAGCCAAGTCCAATCCGGTATCCGAAACCTTGAAGCCACCGGCAAAGTTGAGAAATACATCCTTCTGAAACATCTTCAGTCCTACTCTCTTCTCCAAAATCGCCAACAGCATATTCATACGACGCGAATCGTAGCCCGTAGCATTGCGCTGTGGTGTTCCGTATGCAGCATGACTAACCAAAGCTTGCACCTCCAACAAATATGGACGAATACCATCTACCGTAGCCGCTACGGCAATGCCCGACAAAGGCTCGTCGTAGTGCGATAAGAGAACCTCCGATGGATTTTCAACCGAGCGCAAACCCTTTTCGAGCATCTCGAATACTCCGATTTCGAATGTTGCTCCGAAACGGTTTTTGATACCTCGCAAGATGCGGTAAGTATTGTTACCGTCGCCTTCGAATTGCAACACCACATCGACAATATGTTCCAAAATCTTCGGACCTGCGATTGTGCCCTCCTTGGTAATGTGACCTATAATAAATACGGGGGTACCACTACCTTTTGCATATTTGAGCAGAGTCGAAGCACACTCTCGGATTTGGGACACACTGCCAGCCGAGGCATCGACCAAATCGGTATAGATGGTCTGAATGGAGTCGACAACCACCATATCAGGCTTTATCGCCTCGCACTGAGCGATGATATTTTCGAGCAGAGTCTCGGTATAGACCACACAATCCTCGTTGTGGATACCAAGTCGCTCGGCACGCATCTTAATCTGCTCGGCAGACTCCTCGCCCGAGACATAAAGGGTGCGCAAACCGTTGTCCGCCAATGCGAGTTGCAGTGCAAGGGTCGATTTTCCGATACCCGGCTCTCCGCCTACAAGGATAATCGAGCCAGGCACCAAACCGCCACCCAAAACACGATTGACCTCGCTCTGACCAATGTCGATACGTTTTGTTTCGCCTGTCTTAATATCCTGTACCTTCTGCGGTTTTGCCTTCGGTACAGCCGACGATGTTACAGCTGCCGCAACCGAAGAGCCCTTCTTTGCCACGACCAACTCATCGAAGGTGTTCCACGCTCCGCACGAAGGACACTTACCCAACCACTTCGGAGCGTCGTACCCGCACTCACGACAAACATACGCTTTCTTAGCCTCTGCCATAGTTTTTTGTTTATAAGGGTTATTAAGGGCTATTATAGGTTGTTAATGTTATTGACACAACCTACTGCAAAATTAAAAAAATTTGCGCACAATTCCTCAACTCTCGAAAATAATTTCTAAATTTGTGGTGCAGTCTTCGGATTGCAGACATATTATTAGTGAAAGTGTTTCGCTAATCCTTGTTCCGAAATCTGGTAAATTTCAAAGCACCAAGGATAAACGTAAGCACTCTTCATCGTATTGGTATATCACTTTTTCATATACCATTCGGTGTGGGGTATTGTTTATTGGTGCAATGGCTTACCAGAGCCTCGGAATAGATAAACGAACTGCCTCACACTTTCTTTTTATACTAACCGTACATTCGAGGCAGGTGGGCAAACCTAAAACTTTTTTATTATGGATACAAAAAAGGTTATGACCTCAATTATTAGAGTTTTGAAGATTATCCTTTATCTTGTTTTAGCATTTTTGGTAATAAAAAGCTTCATTGAATATGCTGATTTAGGTTTAATCGTTACAGGCCTATTATTTGCCGCTATGTGTTGGATATTAATATCCGTTCTCAAAGTTGTTAAAGAGATAATAGAAGAGCGAAAGTAGTATAATTGTTAAACCTTAAAAACTTAAACGATTATGAGCTATCTAAATGTATCTCTAACGCCAAGTTATGTTGTAACATTGGAGTATAATAAAGTTGATGAAAACTTTGTTTTTAAAAGTGATATAAATTGTATAAATGGTTGGAAAATTAAGAATATTATAAAGATTGACTCTACAAAAGATCCATGTCTAATCAGCAATAATCATTATTATAATTTTCTCGAATTTGTTATTAAAGACAATAATGGTCACTTGCGAGTTAAACGATATTTTTATAATAACTATGAAACTCAAAATGTAAAAGAAAATACAGGAGTGCATTGTAAATATGATTTATCGCCTTCGCAAGCAATTGCTTATTTTATAGAAAACACAAAAATCTTCCATTATGCAAATTGGAAGGAGTATGATGCAGGGGATTTATTAGAACAAATAAGCGATATTATGAATGAGGAAAT
>JAZNHC010000011.1:0-7132 GCA_045576755.1 Alistipes sp. | reverse complement strand
GATGAGGAGGACCAGACTTACAAGACTACCCTTCTTTCGGAGAGCAACTACTTTAATTATATATATGGTAGTGGCGAGGATACAGTTTGGACAGGCACCGAGAACTACGACGGTTGTACATTCCTCACAGCAGCTCCTTCGCTCACTCCGGCAACACCGGCAGAGTAATTAACCTTTAACACCATTTACGACTATGAAAAACTATTTAAGACCTGAATTTGAGGTATTCGAGGTGGCTGTTGAAGGCGGCTACGGCGATAGTGTAGTACTCCCTGGCTTCGGCACAGAGAACGACGATTTGGTTTACTAAATCGATTTAACACGGAAGAGTCGGGTGGAGCAACAATGCTTCACCCGATTTTTCGTGGAACATAGCGCCAAAATCGGCTCAATCTTTTGGCTCTTTGCGAAAAGATTATTATATTTGCGTAAATATAGTAAAACGTGTAAACCTTAAACTTTGTAAAATATGTTGAGAATAAAGACTAAAGAGGCAGGTTCGTGGCTTATCGGTGCGGTGGCAGGCGTATGCGCATTGGTTGCAACAATAACCACTCTCGACCTCGAAACAATGTGGTGGGTTGTTGTGGTTGCCACTCTCGGAACGTTTGTAGGAGTTTCGCTCTTTGCATTGTGGATAATGACCAAGTATGTAGCCTACAAGCTACGCCCTATATACTCCACAGTCTTTTCGCGCGATGTTCACACCTCGGAGATGCTCGACGAGCTGAAGGATAAGCGCGTAGAAAACATCTCTCAGGAGCTCTCGTCGTGGGCAGAGGATAACGACAAAGAGATTGCTCGTTTGAAGGATGTGGAGAAGTTCCGCAAGCAGTATCTCGGTAACGTGGCTCACGAACTCAAAACCCCTATTTTCAATATCCAGGGCTACATCTCGACACTCCTCGACGGAGGTATCGACGACGAGATTATCAATCGTAAATATTTGGAGCGTGCCGAGAAGAGCGTTAATCGTATGATCAACATCATCCGCGACCTCGACACCATCTCTTCACTCGAAAACGATATGACAATGATGAAGTCGGAAACTTTCGACATCGTTGCCCTTGCGAAGGAGATTGCCGAGCAGTGCGAGATGGAGGCTGCCAAGAAGAATATCACTATCACGGTGAAGTATGCTCAGAATCTGCCATCGCGCTTCTGGGTTTCGGCAGATAAGTTCTACATTGGTCAGGTGCTCGAGAACCTCATTATGAACTCTATCCGTTACGGCAAAGAGGGTGGTCAGACCAAGCTCGATTTCCGCGATATGCTCGACAAGATCCTCATCGAGGTAGAGGATAACGGTATCGGCATTGCCAAGGGTGACGCTCCGCGCGTATTTGAGCGTTTCTACCGTACCGACACAGGTCGTTCGCGTGAGCAGGGTGGTACAGGCCTCGGCTTGGCTATCGTTAAGCACATCATCGAAGGTCACGGTGAGCGCGTATCGGTTCGCAGTGAATTGGGCGTAGGTTCAACCTTCACTTTTACACTCAAAAAAATCGAATTGTAATAGATTATGGAGATTCTTGCGATTGTTTGGGACTTCGATCCTACACTTGTAAATATTTTCGGTTTCGAAATTCGTTGGTACTCGCTTACGTGGGTTGCAGCACTCCTCTTCGGAGGCTGGCTCTTTTCGTACTTCTGTAAGCGTGAGGGCAAACCCGAGAGTGTTTCGGATACGGCATTCCTCTACATCGCACTCGGCACAATCATCGGCGCAAGACTCGGACACTGTCTATTCTACGAGCCTGAGGTCTATCTGCGCGAGCCGTGGAAGATCATAACAGCCATTCGCGACGGAGGTCTTGCCAGCCACGGTGCAGCATTGGGTATCATACTCGGCATCTGGCTCTCGTCACGCAAAAACAAGGTTTCGGTTTGGTGGACAGCAGATCGCCTTGGCATTATTGCACCATTGAGTGGAGCAATGATACGTTTCGGAAATCTCTTCAATTCAGAGATTATAGGCAACGAGACCACCGTTCCCTGGGGTTTCAAATTTATGCGCCTATATCCTAATTGGGCAGAGGAGGCTGTACCGGTTCGACACCCAACCCAGCTATATGAGGCTTTGTGTTATATAGCTTGCTTTGCAATTCTGTTTGCGCTCTATCGCTACACAAAGGTTTCAAAGCGCGAGGGATTTATCTTCGGCGGAGCCTTGGTAGGTATATTCCTTCCTCGCTTTATTATCGAATTTGTTAAGATCGACCAAGTGGCGTTCGAGCAGGGTATGACACTCAATATGGGGCAATGGCTCTCTGTACCTTTTATAATAATAGGTATCGCCATTATGATTTGGGCTTGGCGCCACTATAAGGGCGAGCCTGTAGCTGTCAAATCGGCTACACCAAGCGCAAAAGAGCCAAAAAACAAACGTCGCTACAAGAAGTAATGAAACAACAGGTAGACAATCTCATAGCCAACATTCTCCTTGACGAGGGGGCGGTATATTTGCCGGAGGTGGGAAGTTTGGTAATGCTTCGTCATCCGGCAGAGCTATTATCCAAGAAGGCAATTCAACGCCCTTATCGCGAACTTACCTTTTCGCGTGAGAGACAGGGCGAGAGCATCTCTTCACACATAGCCGAAGTGGCTAAAGTCACCGAGGAGCGCGCCATAGACATCTATGGCGAATGGTTGTCGCAGTCGTTACATAACAACACCTTGACCATTGGAGGCGTATGCATTATCGAGGGCGACAAGGTTCAGATTAACGAGCAATTCGACAAGGCTGCCAACCCTGACGGATGCAATATCTTACCTTTGAAACCACGAAAAAATCCGTGGACAGCAACACTTATCACTCTGTTCATAGGTGGTGCAATATGTGGAGCAGGCCACTATTTCTACAGTGAAGGCGCACTCGATAAACTCATAAACCGACACAACGTAGCGGCTGTTACCGAAGTCGAAGTTGCGCCTACCGTCGAAACACCTATCGTCGAAACGGAGGTAAAGGACTCGACTCTGCACGTCGAGATAGAGCCTATGCCGACAGACTCGACAATGGTCGATGTGCGCGATACTATAGCCATCGCAACGGTTATAATCGAAGATGACACCTCAGCCGACTCGGTAGTCACGGTGGATCCGATTGCTCAAACCCCTCAGAAGAAAATCGAGCCAACGGCTAAGCCGGCAAAAAGATCGACCTCTCAAAACGCAAAAATTCCGTCCGTTCGAAGAGGATACAGCTATGCCGTTTGGGGCGTCTACGACAAGCTCCAAAACGCTAAGGAGACAAGGGCTTGGCTAAAACGAAAATTTCCGAGCTTAAAAGTTGTCGTATATCGTTACGACAAGCGATATATGGTGGCTATATACAGCTCCACTTCGCGCGATGCATGTGCTCGCAAAGTCAAGAGTTGGAAGGCAAAATTAAGTAGTTTCAAAAACGTGTGGGTATACACCAGACAGTAGTGAGTAGCTTTGCTAAATACATAACAAAAGCGATAGACTTGTTCTACATAAAACCTCTGCGACGCATCTTTCCGCAGCAGGTTTTTCGCTATTTGGCATGTGGTGGAACAACGGCTGTTTTAGATGCAGTGTGGTACTACCTCATCTACCACTATATAATATGTGAAGAGCATATAGAACTCTCTTGCGTTGTCGTGTCGCCACATATAGCAGCACTGTGCGTAGTCTTTCCGATAACATTTTTCACGGGATTTTGGCTCAATCGCAACGTTGCATTCCACGCCACACGCACCGCCACGCGACCACAAATGGCGAAGTATGCACTAACAGTAGTTGGCTCCATATTATTAAACTATGCCTGTATGAAGTTCTTTGTAGAGGTGTGCGATATCTGGGCAACACCATCGAAGATGCTTACAACTGCCGTCTGCGCCATCTACAGTTACCTTGCGGGCAGATATTTCACATTCAAGTAGGGGAGCACCCACCAACTTCAATACAGACAAAAAAAATGACTACTGAATTCAGTAGTCATTTTTTTCAGCGGAGAGTACTGGATTCGAACCAGTGGATACCTTACGATATCGGCAGTTTAGCAAACTGCTGGTTTCAGCCACTCACCCAACTCTCCGTAGCTGTAACCCTTAAAAGTTGTGCAAAGGTAACTATTTTTCTCTACATTCCAAAAATAATTAAATATTTTTTAATATTTGATCCGCTATTGGCGACCATTCAAGTTGTGCATAGGATCTATACATCTACAAATCGCGTAATTTTTGCATACGCAGTGCTAAATAGTCGTCATAATGTATGATTTTTTATAAAAAATCACTACCTTTGTGCGATATGTTGATAAACCGTAAAATTCAATAAGATTATGAAGAAAATTTTCATCGCAGCTTTGGCACTTTTGGCTTTTGTAGGCTGCAAGAACGAGGAGAAGAAGGGTGGCGAGGCTACTGAGACTGCAACAGAGACAGTTGTATCGAGCGACATCGCCTACGTTAATGTCGAGTACGTTTTGGCTGAGAGCGAAATCGTAAAGACCGAGGGTAATGCACTTCGCGAGAAGACCGAGAAGGCTCAGCAGAAATTTGCTAAGCGAGAGCAAAACATCAACAACGAGATGCAGAAACTCGCCGAGAAATACCAGAAAGGTTTGATCACAACTCGCGATGCTCAGGAGCAGGAGCAGGCATTGAAGAAGCGTGCCGAGTCGTTGCAGAATTCCGTACAGAAGGAGGGCAGAGAATTGGAAGAGGAGAATATCGTATTCCAAAATCGTCTCAACGACCTCGTTATGCGAGCTGTTCAGGCAATCAATGCCGACAAGAAGTACAAGATGGTTCTCCAGGCAACAGCACTTCTCGATGCAGACAAGTCGCTCGATATTTCAGAGGCTGTTCTTGCCAAGGTAAACGAGTTGTACAAGGCTGACAAAGAGGAGGCTAAGAAGAAATAGCATTTCCGACTGAAAAGGAAAAAGAGGGTAGTCGTCTATGGGCTTTATTCCGTTTACATTTATAGATTTTCTCGATATCCTGCTTGTCGCAGGGCTTCTCTTCATTGTCTACCGCGCAATGAGGGGAACAAATGCCCCATATATTATGGTAGGTATCGTAATGGTCTATTTAGGATGGGTTATTGTCAAGGCGCTCAATATGGAGTTGCTTTCGACAATCCTCGGACAGATAATCAGCGTGGGAGTTATAGCCCTGCTGGTAATTTTCCAACCAGAATTGCGTCGCTTCCTCTTTACTCTCGGAATGCGCCAAAAGGAGCTGGATTTCCTTACGCGATTTTTCTCGCCTAATCGCAAACAGAGCCACACCAACACTTCGCCCATTGCATCGGCCTGTATGGACATGAGTGAGAACAAGGTTGGCGCACTGATCGTATTTCGTCGTAAGGATGATTTGCAGTTCGTTATCGAGGGCGGTATTGCCCTTGATGCAACTATCACAATGTCGCTCATTAAAAACATCTTCTTCAAGAATGCACCTCTGCACGACGGAGCGGTAATAATAGACAACAACCGCATCGTAGCAGCAAAGTGCATCCTGCCTGTGACGCAGAGCAACGTACCAAAGAGCTACGGCACCCGTCACCGCGCAGCCATAGGTTTGAGCGAGATGACCGATGCGGTAGTATTGGTTGTATCGGAGGAGACAGGGGCCATAAGCATTGTCAAGGGAGGCAAGGTAAAGTCGAAAATTGACCCACAGAAGTTGAACTACCAACTAACATTGGCGCTCGAAGAGTTCAACGACAAGTCGGAAAATGCGAGTAGCAGAAGGAAATAAAAACCTTAATCAGTTATGAACAAGGGATTTGATAACGAGAAATATCTGCGAATACAATCAGAGCAGATCAAGAAACGTATCGCGCAGTTTGGCGACAAACTCTACTTGGAGTTTGGTGGCAAGTTGTTTGATGACCACCACGCCAGCCGTGTCTTGCCGGGATTTCAGCCCGACAGCAAGTTGCAGATGCTCTTGGAGTTGAAGGATGAGGCAGAGATGATTCTCGTAATCAGCGCGTTGGACATCGAGAAGAACAAGATGCGAGGTGATCTTGGTATCACCTACAACGAGGATGTATTGCGCCTGCGTAGCATCTTCGAAGGGCTCGGACTCTGCGTAAGTGGAGTAGTCGTAACCCACTATAACGGACAGGCAAGTGCCGACGCTTACCGCAAGCGTTTGGAGCGTCAAGGCATCAAGGTATACTACCATTACACTATCGAAGGCTATCCTCACAACGTGGCACTTATCGACTCGGACGAAGGCTTTGGAAAGAACGATTACGTCGAGACCTCACGTCCACTTGTTTTCGTAACAGCTCCGGGACCGGGTAGCGGCAAGATGGCTGTATGTCTAAGCCAACTCTACCACGAGAACAAACGGGGTGTCAAGGCGGGATATGCAAAGTTCGAGACTTTTCCGGTTTGGAACCTTCCGCTCAAGCACCCTATCAATGTGGCATACGAGGCTGCAACTGCCGACTTGAACGATGTCAATATGATTGACCCGTTCCACCTCGAGGCATACGGCACCGTAGCATCGAGCTACAATCGTGATATCGAGATATTCCCCGTATTGAATACACTCTTCGAGGCTATCTATGGCGAGAGCCCTTACAAATCGCCTACCGATATGGGTGTCAATATGATAGGTTTCTGTTTCAGCGATGAGGAGGTGTGTTGTGAGGCTGCACGCGATGAGGTGATACGCCGTTATTACTATGCGCTCTGCAATCTCGCACAGAAGGGCAACAACGAGCACGAAGTGAACAAGTTGTCGCTTATTATGAAGCAGGCGAAACTCACTACGGCAGACCGCAAAACTACTATTGCAGCAAACGAGCGCAAAGAGCGAGAGGGTGTTCCCTGCTCGGCTATTGAGCTGCAAGACGGTACGATCATCACTGCGAGTACAAGCTCCCTGCTTGGCCCAAGCGCAGCTCTTATACTCAATGCTGCCAAGCACTTGGCGGGCATTCCGCACGGTGTAAAACTGATTCCAAAGCAGATGATTGAGCCAATTCAGAAGACCAAGGTGGGATTGCTTCACGGCAATAATCCTCGCTTGCATACTGACGAGGTTTTGGTGGCATTGTCAATGCTGAGTATCACAGACGAAAATTGTCGCAAGGCTCTTGACCAACTTCCGAAGTTAAATGGCTGTCAGGTACACTCTAC
>JAZNHC010000010.1:0-14510 GCA_045576755.1 Alistipes sp. | reverse complement strand
TGTTCGAGGTCGTGCGTCAAAGAATTGGAGATTAAATTGTTGCACATACTTATCTGATTTAATGGATAAGATATATAAGCACCCCGTAATTGGCGATGTTTTATTGCGCCAACGTTGGACTACAAGTCGCATTTTGCTCTCGGTGAAACCGTCGGGCGAGGTGCGATTGTCGTATCCCCGTTTAGTCTCGACGGCAAGAGCGTTGCGCTTCCTCGAGGAAAAGGTGGAGTGGGTGCTGCAAATGCGCACGAAGTTGGCGGAACGGGTGATGCAGGGCACAGATTATTCCTTGGAGCAGATTGAGGAACTGCGTCGTGAAGCGAAGTGTGTATTGCCGGCTATGGTGGAGAGGTTGGCTAAGAAATATGGCTTTTCGTATGGTCGTGTGACAATTCGTGCAACTCGCTCTAAGTGGGGATGTTGTACATCTCAAAATAATCTGTCACTTTCGTTGTTCTTAATGACTTTGCCAACCCATTTGCAGGAATTTGTTGTGTTGCACGAACTGTGTCATACCGTACATCACAATCATTCGGCGCAGTTTTATGAGCTGCTCGATAGGGTTACATCGGGTCGTGCTAAAGAGCTAAATCGACAGCTGAAAGGCATTAGAAAAAATCTTCGTTTCAGAAGAGGTGAACTATCGGATTTAGACAGGGTGATGGAGCTTGTAGCGGATGCACAAGCGTGGTTTGCAAATCAGGGTATCGACCAATGGCAAGATGGTTATCCCACGCGTGAATTGATATCGAGTGATATATTAGGTGGCATAAACTATATTGTTGAGTGTAATGGAATTACCGCGTCCATAGCAGTAATATCTTTCGATGGAGAACCGACCTATGCCGAGATTAAAGGCAAGGGGTGGATAAACGACAATCGTTACGCCGTCGTTCACCGAATAGCAGTAGCGGACGAGTTTCGTAGAAAGGGGATTGCACGTGAAATTCTCTACTATGTGGAGGAGCTGTGCGCTGAAAGAGGGGTGACTGATATACGTATCGACACACATCGTGATAATCGCGCTATGCGCTCATTGCTCAAGAAGATGGGCTATATGCATTGTGGTCGCATTACGCTGGCATCAGGGGCTTATCGCGAGGCTTATCAAAAAGTTCTTGTATAATAGTCGTGCCGATTACATAATCTTCTTGAATACAAAAAGTTCACTGCCACAATCTAAACTAAATTTCAATATTAGTGTATCATCGCTAATCTTGGCGATGTTATATCTATTTTTCGATCCTTTTCGCTCCAAATCGAGGTGCATTTTTTTTAATTGCCATTTGCCTATGACCGTGTGGAGATTGATGTAGTCGCAAGCGTATATTCCGTGTGTTTCGGTTTCGTCCATTGCTGCAAACGACCACACCTCTTTCCATCGTGGCATGTGAGCGATGTTGTTGGTATCTATATAGTTTGTAAACCTCCAACTGCCTATTATTGTCGATTTGGGCTGAGCGTCTGCTTCGGCTATGTGGTTGTTACATCCTCTAAAACGTAGCCAGTCAATAATCTTTTCGATTATCTTCTTCATTCTGTTTGGGCGATGCCAGCCAACCTCTGCACGGCGTTTGTTCTATACCTATAAAAAGAAAGTGTGAGGCTGATTAGTCTATTCTTTTAGAGGCCCTGGAATGCCCTTGGTCAAAATAAACAATACCTCACACCCGTATTGGTGTGAGGCGCAATGACTGTGCCTCCGACCTTATCGATTGTAACCAATACAAGGTGACGAGTGTGATTGTTTTGCCCTTGACCAATGAAATTTTCCAGATTTCTAAAAGGGTGTAAAACTAAAACACTTTCATCAAATATGTCTGTAATCGTATGATTACGCTACAAATATAGAAACTTATTTTCTATTAACAAAAAATAGGAGCGAAAAAGGGTGCTCCTTTTTCGCTCCTAATACGACTATATGTACGTTCGATTACTCCTTGCCTTTTTCGTATGCCTCGATAACAGATGGGCATATTGCCATTTGCGAGTAACCTCCGTCGTGATAGAGGTTTTGCATCGTGACTTTGCGTGTGAGGTCCGAGAAGAGAGTAACCACGTAATTGGCGCAATCCTCTGCCGTGGCATTGCCGAGTGGGGAAATCTCGTTTGCAAGATCGAACCATTTGCCAAGACCCGCTATGCCTTGTCCTGCAGTTGTCATTGTGGGTGATTGCGATACGGTGTTGATGCGAACTCTCTTTCTCTCGCCATAAATAGCACCAAAAGAGCGAGTTATGCTCTCCAATAGAGCCTTTGCATCTGCCATGTCGTTGTAGCCGATCACGGTACGTTGTGCTGCGATATAGGACAATGCCACCACCGATCCATACTCTGCCATTGCATCCTTCTTGTAGAGCGTTTGCAGTAATTTGTGGAACGAAATGGCGGAGATATCCATAGTTTTCATCATATTGTGGTAGTCGATATCCTCGTAAGGGATGTTTTTGCGAACATTTGGCGACATACCTACCGAGTGGAGTACGAAGTCGATCTTTCCACCGAAAGTTTCGAGAGCCTTATCGACCAAATTTTCGAGGTCCTCTACCGAAGTTGCATCAGCCGGTATAACAATTGCTCCGCACTGCTCTGCCAACTGATTGATTGTTCCTAAACGAATTGATACAGGGGTGTTTGTGAGGAGTATCTGAGCTCCCTCTTCAACTGCGCGTACCGCCACTTTCCACGCAATGGATTGCTCGTTAAGTGCACCGAAGATAATGCCGCGCTTACCTTTTAAAAGATTGTATGACATAACCCAAAAATTAAAAGTTATTACGGGGCAAATATAGTAAAATAATCGTAAATCGGGAAAACCTCGTCGGTGGGTTTGGCTAAAACTTAAAAGAGGATGGCTTACAATTGAGCCATCCTCTTTTAAGACCACTAAAAATCGTAGCCTACAATATCGTCTGCATAATTGCGCCAATATATTGCCTCTTTGTACTTTTCGAGCGACTCGGATGGCACATATATTTTTCTTCCGGGAGCATTGTCCGAGAATGGGTGAGATGAAGAGTCTGGTGGGTCTATCGGTTTACAATAGACGCTTGACAGATTGCTACAAGCTGCAAAGGAGTAGCTCCCGACATACGAAGTGGCTTCAGGTATTACTACTTTGGTAATCGAAGGATTTCCATAGAAGGCATCATTGCCTATGCGGCGAAGGCTTTCGGGGAAAATTATTTCGCCAAAATATAGTTTATTGCTACCCTTGAAGGCGTTGTGTTGGAGCCAAACCAGCTTGCTTGGGATATTTATGGTGGTTAGCTCCGAGCAATCTCTAAAAGAGTTGTTACCAATCGATACTACTCCGTCGGGAAGATTTACCTCTGTCAAGCTGGAGCAAGAATAAAATGCGCCATCTCCGATTTCGGATACACTCGCAGGAATAGCAATATCTGGAAGTCGTATGCAATTAGAGAACATCTCATAAGGTATCTTGGTTAAACCGTCGGGCAGAGTCACACTCTTAAGATTGATACAACCCTTGAATGTTCCACCTCCAATTTCGCTGACGCTATCGGGAATAACGAAATTCTCTATTGATTGGCACAAACCAAACGCCTCATTGCCTATCGAGATTACACTATTCGGAATAGTTGGCTCTAATAGGTTGAGACATCCATAGAAGGCTCGGTTTCCAATGGTGGTTACCTTTTGCGGAATTGTGATTGATGTCAGAGTGGAGCAGTTACAAAAGGCCTCATCGCCAATAACAGCGGTTATGTCGGGAAGATTGATATCACTCAGATATATGCAATTTTCGAAAGCGCCTTTTCCGATCTTGGCAACAGTATAGGGAAGCGTAATGCTTACCAAATTCAGGCAGCCACTAAACATATCTGCGCCAATCTCATAAATAGGTCGATCAAAAGTTATCGCACCCTTACCATCTTCGTAGTCGTTGGAAATAACTTTGATAGCAATCACCTCCCTTGCTAATTTAACCGCCTCGCCATCGGATGTTGTGTAGTATATCACTTGAGACTCTTTAATCGATGACATGTAAGCTTCGCGATCTTCGTAGCCTACAACAAAGTCAGAACATCCAACAAAGAAGAGCGACAAAAGTGTAATATAGGAAATAACTCTTTTCATAATTTCGTGGCTGTTAAAATGTGAAACCAAAATGGAAATCAAAGCCATATCCCGCACCGTAGCGCATCGTGGCGTTATAACCTGTATATTCAACGCAGTACGGCGTTAAGAATCCGTAGAAGCCGGCGGCGAGGTAAACACTGTAACTTGTAGTGGCACGGAAGTTTATGCCAATCTGCGGATTTATGAAGGCCTTGTTTACGCTGGACTTTACATCAACGTAGTTTAGTCGAATGGTCTGTTTTGCTGTCAGATTTCCACCGGCAGAGAGCGCAAAGAATGGGGAAAGTCGTCGATTTATGAAGTTCGCTCTAAAGTATGCGAATAGCGGAATCGAAACAAAACGGGTGTTGAGACTGCCACCCGGAGTGTTTCTATAGCCTTCGTGTGTTCTCAAATCGTATGGGCCGCAATGGGAATTTAGTGTTATGCCTATACCGCCACCGAGATATACCTGATTGTTAAAGCGATAGCCTGCAATATAATTTGCGCCGGCACTCACTCGTGGCTTTCCAATCATTCCCAAAACGCCCGAAATATCGACCATCGAACAAAAACCGCGTTGTTGTTTGGCGTATAATTCGCGACGTTGCTGAATTTCGAGTGTATCGGCTTTGGTCTTAACTCTGATGGTAACAAGACCCTCCCTCACCGTTGCATCGGGGGAGTTTACCTTTGCTACATAAGATTTAAGCTTCGTGTGGAGAAAGTCGATGGGCAAATTATATCTAACTCGCTTCAGTGCGCCCTCATGTCGTCCAGGTGTCCAACCCTTTGCGGATTTAACTACGCGAATAACCTCGTCGGAGAGTAGTTGATGAGGGGACTGCAAAATCTGAATATTTGAAATTGAGCCGTCGCATTCAACCACAAACGAGATTGTAACTCGGCCTGCCACATCCTCACTTTTTAGCTCCGAAGGGCGGCGTACTCTATCCTGTACCCATTTGTGGAAAAACTCAATGTTTCCGCCTCTAAACTTTGGCATTTCGCTCGCCCAGACCAAAATATCGCTATTTTTATCGCTATCGTCTTGAGGGCACAAGCCAAAACAGAGCTGAGGTGTTAGGGTGATGAATGCTAACAAAATCGTAAATCCGACAATTCGTTTCATGTCCTAATGTAAATTTTAGCACAAATATAATTCCCCCCCCCGAATTTGCAAATTCTTAGCGGTAAAAATTTACTATTTCGTCTTTTTTGTTACGGTTTTGACGCACGACGCAGGATATTTGTAAAAATTAAATTACCTTTGCAGCCAGAAATAACGATTATAATTATTGTATATGAGAAATTTTAACAGTGACTCCTCGTCAGCACTCTCGCGCTTTGCGAAGGATAAGCGTCTGCGTACCGAGCGTACGACCAAAGTTAATGACGAAAGACGAGAGAGTAGAGGCGTTAGAGGCAGAGAACGAACCAAACGAGCTTCGTTTAATCCTAATTTTACGGAGGATAATCGTCCAAAGCGTGGTGTAGAGAACGGAAAGCGTAGAGTCGAGGGTTCGAAGCCTTTCAAACCGGAGTCGAAAGGCAACTTTAAGCTAAAGAACGAAGGCTTTAATAAAGGCACTCGCAAGTTCGATAATAAGGGTAAGAGTAATGGTTACAAAGGAAAGCCTGCGGCAGAGCGCAGCTATCCGAAATATAATCCTAACAAGGTGACAGGCGAAATTCGTCTTAATCGTTTTGTTGCGCAGTCGGGACTCTGCTCACGTCGCGAGGCAGATGATTTTATCGCAGCAGGATTGGTTAGTGTAAATGGTGTTATTGTAACCGAACTCGGCACAAAGGTTAAGCCTACGGATATTGTGAAATTCAATGACGAGCGTCTGCAGGGCGAGAAGAATGTCTATCTCGTTTTGAACAAACCGAAGGGCTATGTTACGACACTTGAGGATGACCACGCCGAGAAGACTGTGATGGAGTTGGTGCAGAATGCCTGCAAGGAGCGAATTTACCCTGTAGGACGACTCGATAAGAACTCGCTCGGATTGCTCTTGTTTACCAATGATGGAGATATTACACGCCAATTGACTCACCCGTCATTGCGCAAGAAGAAAATATATGAGGTTACATTAGATAAGGCTTTGACTCGCGCTGATTTTGAGCGACTTGCCAAGGGTGTTACATTGGAGGACGGAGATATATACTTTGACGAAATTTCCTACCTCAAGGATGACAAGAAGTCGGTTGGTGTAGAGATCCACTCGGGACGTAATCGTATTGTGCGTCGTATGTTCGAGCACCTCGGTTACAAAGTTACAAAACTTGACCGCGTATATTACGCAGGTCTCACCAAAAAGAACCTTAAGCGTGGTGCATGGCGATTCCTTACATCGGACGAGGTGGCACGCTTGAAGGCGGGACGATACGAGTAGAAAAGTGGCTATATCGAAGATAGGGTGGGGTTTTTCTCACCCTTTTTTGTAAAAAAGAGAATAAATTGCTATATTTGTGACAGCAAATATAAAATCAATCAAAATAATGAAAAAAATTCTACTACTTTTGGTCGCAGTGTGTTCGCTGTTTACCTCCTGTTACAAGGATGATACACCTGCGCCAAATATCGAATTTGAGAGCCAGGTTATTGAGACCGAATTCGAACCGGCAAAATATTTTGTCAAAGTTAAATCGACTCGTACTTGGGTGGCTACAACCGAGAATGAGTGGATTGTAATCGAAAAGGAGAATGGCGAGATAGGTGATTCAGAGGTCGAGTTTTCGGTGAAACGCAATGAGGAGATGACTGAGCGCGAGGGCTGTATTACATTGATCAACGAGGCGAGCAATCTTGTTGCTGAATTGATAGTTAAACAGAAAGCATTTGTGCCGTCTATCACATATTCGGAAACGCCTATCTTTACCGTAGAAGGTGGCACCAAAAAGGTAAAGATTGTGGCTAATACCACATACGATGTTTCAACAACTGAGGATTGGTTGTCGGCTACGCAAGTAGATGATGGTAAAGCTGTTAGGATTGTTGTAAAACCTCACGATGATGTGAGTGTGCGCGAGGCTAACGTTGTTCTCAGTAACGAGAAATACGACTACTCGGTAGTGATAGCGATCAATCAAGGTGCATTTGTGCCTCAGATTACTATCGATAAGGAACAGTTGCAATTCCCATTCGAAGGTGCGGTGCAGGAGATCTCGGTTGAATCAAATTTCGATTTCGAGAAGAACCTCGATGCAGGGTGGTTGCAGTTCCCAAAAGAGGATAATGATGCGGAGGTGAAAGATGTCACTTTGGAGGATATCTCGCTAAGAACCACCAAGATCAAGGTTGCAGTTGAGCCGTCGGTAGAGTCATCGGTAAGAACCGCCAAGTTGATACTTACCAGCGAAAAATACGATGTTACAAGAGAAGTGATAATCTCGCAAGATGCGTTGGTTCCAAATGCACCGAACGTAATTATCTATACCTCCTCGGATGCAAAGCCTGTACCCGTGAATAAAATTTTCCGTACGACGATGGTGAAGAATACCTATAAGGATGGTCGTGGTGTGATAATTTTCGATGCAGCAGACTCTGTGGTTATGAGTTCGGCTTTCCGTAATTGCACCACATTGACAAGTGTTGTCCTTCCGCAGGATATTCAGACCATCGACGATTCTGCCTTCCGTGGCTGTACGGCATTGGTTGATATTGATATCCCTGCCAAGGTCAATTTGATAGGAAACTACGCCTTTTCGGATTGTAGCGCCTTGTCGAATGTTGTGATTCCCGAGTCGGTGGAAGAGATGGGTGAGGGCGTATTCTCGTACTGCACAGACCTTAGAGCGATTGTGCTTCCTAATAGTATAAAGGAGATAAATAACTACACTTTCCAGGGATGTAAGTCGTTGACAAGCGTTAATATCCCAGAAAAGGTAGAAATGATTGGAAGGTGGGCATTTGCCAACTGCATGTCACTTATGGCGATTACAATTCCTGATAGCGTTGTTGCAATCAAAGAGTATGCATTCTATTATTGCTCCTCTTTGAGAAGAATGCTCCTCCCTGTTGGTATTGTAATCATTGAAGATGCAACGTTCTATGCATGTTCCAGCTTGACAGATATACTGATGCCTGATGGAATTGTTATTATTGGTGATGAATCGTTCAAGGGGTGTAGCAGACTCGTAGAGATAGTAATTCCAAGAGGTGTGAATTTGGTAGGAAGATCTGCATTCTCGGGCTGTTCCAGCTTGAAGAGTGTATACTGCAAGCCTGTGACACCACCGAATGGTAGTGAAGATATGTTCTATAAGAATGCGACTGATCGAATGATTTATGTTCCGACAGCATCGGTAGAGGCATACAAAAGTGCTCCTTATTGGAGTGCATACGCGACAAGCATCGTAGCAGAATAGTAGGGTAGCACCCCATTTTAGACAATACGGAAACCGCCCTCATTGCTGAGGGCGGTTTTTGTCGCGATAAGAATTTTTATTACTTTTGTACCCGAAAAAATAATAGGATATGAAAAGATTGCTTCTGCTTTTGATTGTTTCGACTCTTGCGCTTACATCGTGCGAAGGATTTGGCGATATATTTGGTGACCTTTGGGGAGAGGTTGGCAATGGTGGACATACGACAAAAGATATCGTGGTTGAACCTGCACTGCTGGTTTTTGATGCCGATGGCGGAGAGAAGGAGGTCACAATCAAGAGTGAGGTGGAATTTGAGGTGATGTGCGATGCAGAGTGGCTATCGTATCGTCTTTCGGGAAATGGGGTTGTTATCTCGGCAGAGAGCCACACCGCGACAGAGGAACGCAAGACGGTTTTCCTTATCTTCAGCGATGAATATAATGTATGCAAATCGGTAACCATCAAGCAGTTGGCGAAGATGCCGGAAGAGGATAAAGAAGAAGAGAAAGAGGAGGAAAAGGAGGATGAGGTTGTGGATTCCTACAATCGCCCTTGGGCTGAACAACCCGAGAAGAATAGTAATAGACACTATATACACAAAACCTATTTCTCTACGCTCTCCGATAAGAGCCGAGTGCGAAATTTCTCGGTCTGCTACGATACGGTAAAGAGATGCTCGCGCTGGGTTGCATATCCTGCTCACTCGAAGTATCGTTCGGGCAAGAATTACCAGGTCGGAGAGAATAATAACTCGGGACGTACAAATGCTTGGGCTTTTGATGATGCGGTGACTAAATATGCTCCGAGCACCGATTATAATATGGCATACGAGATAGTGAGCAAGTACAACTCCTCGACAGGTGCCTACGATACTGCAACCGAGCCGATCATTCCGCACCGTTGCCAGGCGGATATCTGCTTTACAAACGGCTTTGGTTGGGGTTGGGCGCGTGGACATATGTTGCCTTCGGCTAATCGCTACAACTCGTGGGAGAATAATGCACAGACCTGCTACGCTACAAATATTATGGTTCAGCAGTACGACTTCAACGGCGGAGGTTGGGCAGATGTGGAGAATTTTGAACGTTCGAAAATATGTTCGGATACACTCTTCGTGGTTGTAGGAACGCTATTCGAGGATAATAAGACGGTGACTCGCTTTGGCAGAACAATCGGAATTCCGTCACACTGCTATAAACTGCTTCTACGCACAAAGTCGGGTAGCACACGCAAAGCTATTGGCGATATAACATCCGAGAATGATATTATCTGCATCGGTTTCTTGTATGAGAATAGCGAATCCTCGGCCAATGCAACAATCGCTTCGGCAGCGGTGTCTGTGGCAGATATCGAGCAACGTGCGGGATTTAAGTTCTTCCGCAATCTCAACCCAGCAATAGCCGAAAAGGTTAAATCCCAGAAGAAGTTAAGCGATTGGGGGTTGTAACTTTATTAACGATATAATGTATAAAAGCCGAGCAGAATTATCTGCTCGGCTTTTGTGTAATCAGCTAATGGCTAATAGTCAATAATTTAGAACTCTACAATCGGAGCCTCTTTTGCACTCTCGGCAGCTGCGAAGAGCTCTCTCTTCTCGTAGCCGAACATCTTGGCAATAAGGTTTGATGGGAAAGTTACGATTTTGGTGTTGTAGATCTTGACAATCTCGTTGTAGTTGTTGCGAGCAACGGCTATGCGGTTTTCGGTGCCCTCCAACTGTGCCTGCAACTCCAAGAAGTTTGTGTTCGCCTTCAAATCAGGATAGTTCTCGGCTATCGCAATCAAACGACCCAAAGCGTTTGTAACGTTCTGTTGAGCTGCTGCATACTCCTCGATGTTTGCTGCTCCCGCAGTAGCCTGCGAACGAGCCTGAATTACCTGCATCAAGGTCTCCTGCTCGTGTTTTGCATAGCCCTTGACCGCTCTTACAAGGTTAGGGATAAGGTCGGAGCGACGCTGATACTGAGTCTCAACGTTTGCCCACGCAGTCTCAACGCCCTGACCGAGCTTTGCAAGTGTGTTGTAAGTTGTCCAACAGTAGCCACCTACTATAACCACCAATGCGGCTACGATAATCCAAATAGTCTTTTTCATAATCTGTTATTTAATATGTTGTTCGTTTTGCGTTTATTAAAATCTGCTTCCTGCGCCACCTCCACCGAAACTGCCGCCTCCAAATCCGCCACCGAAGTTACCTCCGCCAAAGCCTCCGCGACCACCTCTGCCGGTCATTATGACGGTTGCCTTCTCTTGACGTACACGCTTAACAAACGAGTGTCCGCAGTCGGGGCAGATAAATCTTCTATCTATAATTTGGTAGGTGAGAGCGTTCTTTATGAGTTGGCTATCTGTCTGCTTTATGTGGTGCTTACCGCACTTCGGACAACGGTGGGCAGCACGGTATACAACATAGATAAGTAGAACGAATAGCACAAAGATAACCAACATCGACCCCAAAATAGCGATTATATCGCTTGTTGTAAGCTCATCTTCCGGAGAAGTGGGTAACTCGCCGGATGAGAGTAGGGTGGCAACGGCAGCAACACCATCTACCATTCCTTTGTCGTAATTACCATCGCCAAGATGTCCGACCATATAGTTTTGTTGGATGCGTTTGCAAATGGCATCGGGGAGTACGCCCTCCAAGCCGTGTCCCGTAACAAATCGAATTTCTCGTTTGTCGAGTACAAGTATGATACCCAGGCCGTTATCATTTTTACTTGAACCAACGCCCCAGCTCGAAAATAGTTGGTGGGCAAATGTGAAAACATCGTCCGAAGCGATGTCGCGAATGGCAACAACGGCAACCTCGGCGATGTTGTTGGTTCGCAGCGAATCGCACGCGGCATCTATGGCTTGAACGGCATCCTCGGAGAGTATTCCGTCAGGGTTGGATGTGTAGTGATGGCGATTGGCGAGTTGTACATTAGGCACCTCGTCTACTCTGTACGGTTTGGCTGTAGCGACAACGCAAGTCGTTAAAAACAGTATAAAGAGTGAAGCTATTCTTCTCATAACACTGCAAATATAGTAAAAAAGTGATATTCGTTATCGTAAAATCGAAGATTTTTATTACCTTTGTAGCAATAACGTAAACAAATCATAAAAAAGTATAAAAATGGTTATCTTAGTATTGAATTGTGGCAGTTCGTCTATCAAGTATCAGGTGCTTGATGTAGAGGCTGCTGCTCATAAATTGCTCGCAAAGGGTATTGTAGATCGTATTGGTTTGCCTGAGGGTGACCTTGTGCATAAACCTGTCGGTAAGGAGAATTTTGCTCTTCATCAGCCAATTGCTGACCACACTACAGGTATCAGCCTTGTGTTGGAGGCAGTTACCGATAAGGAGCACGGTGTTGTTGCATCGCTCGATGAGATTAAAGCGGTTGGTCACCGTGTGGCTCATGGTGGTGAGTACTTCGCCGATAGTTGCGTTGTAACCGAGGAGGCTAAGGAGAAGATCCGTTCGTTGTTTGCTATCGCTCCGTTGCACAATCCTGCAAACTTGGAGGGTATCCTCTCTATCGAGAAGGTGTTGCCATCTGTGCCTCAGGTAGCAGTGTTTGACACCTCGTTCCACCAGTCGATACCTGCGCGTAACTACTTGTATGCGCTGCCAATGGAGTATTACGACAAGTATCGTGTGCGTCGTTACGGTTTCCACGGAACAAGCCACAAGTTCGTCGCAAAGCGTGGTGCCGAGTTGTGCGGTTTGGATCTCGAGAATTCGAAAATTGTAACTTGCCACGTAGGTAATGGCGGTTCGGTTACAGCTGTATTGAACGGTAAGTCGTATTGTACTTCGATGGGATTTTCGCCTGTTGATGGCTTGATGATGGGTACTCGATGCGGTGATGTCGATCCAAGTGCAGTTCTCTACATTGCTGAGCACGAGGGTATGAACTTTGCTGAGATCAATACTATGATTAATAAGAAGTCGGGCGTAGAGGCTGTGTCGGGTGTATCGAGTGATATGCGCGATATTGACAATGCGTACGATGCCGGCAACGAGCGTGCTATCCTTGCTCGCGATATGTACTATGACCGCGTAAAGCAGTATGTAGGAAAGTATGCAGCCTTGATGGGTGGTTGCGATTTGGTGATCTTCACAGGTGGTGTTGGCGAGAATTCGGCAGACTTACGTCGTTGGGTATCTCACAATATGGAGTGGATGGGCATCGAATTGAACGATGCAGTAAACGACGTAACTCGAGGAACAGATACCATTATCTCTACCGACTCGTCGAAGGTTAAGGTTGCCGTAATTGCAACAAACGAGGAGTTGGTTATTGCGCAGGATACATATAGACTTATAAAATAAGAACTTAGGGCTAAAGGCTAATAGCTAATAACAGTAGAACTTATGAAACATTTATCAGAAATAGTAGATGCCGCTCGTGCGCGTGGTCGCAAGCGTTTGGCAGTTGCGTATGGTCAGGATTCTCACACTATCGAAGCTGTCTACGATGCATACAAAGATGGCATTGTAGAGGCAACACTCTTTGGTGATAAGGAGGTTATCGAAAAGACTTGTGCTGATTTGGGTATCGATGTTTCGGTATTTACCATAGTAGACGAGAAGAACCCTGCAAAGGCGGTATCGGCAGCTGTTAAGGCTACCGCATCGGGTGAGGCAGATGTCCTGATGAAGGGTCTTGTTTCCACCGATGTTTATATGCGTGGCATTATCAAGGAGGGACTTCTCCCTCCAAAGGGTACTTTGAGCCACGTCTCGGTCTTCGAGTGGGCCGGTTATCACAAGTTGCTCCTCGCATCGGATATCGCAGTGTTGCCGTTGCCGGATTTGAAGACTAAGCAGATCCTTATCAAGTACCTTGCACAGGTTGCCAATACGCTCGAAATTAAGACTCCGAAAATCGCCTGCATATCGGCTATGGAGTTGGTAAATCCGAATATTCCGTCTATGGCAGAGTCTGCAATTCTCGCGAAGATGGGTGATCGTGGTCAGCTTGGCAATGTAATTGTAGATGGTCCATTGTCGCTCGATATCGCTCTCTACAAAGAAGTTGCAGAGCATAAGAAGATTAAGGGCTCGGCAGTTGCAGGTGATGCAGACTGCCTGTTGTTCCCTAATCTCGAAACGGGCAATGTCTTCTTCAAGAGCGTGTCACATATTGGCGGTGGTGAGTTGGCTGCTATGGTCGTTGGTGCCACCAAACCTTGCGTACTGACATCGCGTGGAGACTCGGCATTGTCGAAGAAGTACTCGATTGCGTTGGCTTGCTTGTCGGCAAAATAAATTGAAGAAAGTGAAACTTTTAATCTTAAACGGTCCTAACCTCAATTTGCAGGGTAGGCGTGACAAATCGGTATATGGTGCGGAGACATTCGAGGAGTTTATCCCTCGACTCCGCGCCTTGTATCCTTCTGTCGAAATAGACTATGCACAGTCCAATATCGAGGGCGAATTGATCGATACTCTTCATAAGGCGGATGCCCTCTATGAGGGTGTGTTGTTCAATGCCGGTGGCTACACTCATACCTCGGTAGCACTGCGTGACGCTATTGATGCAGTAGCTGTACCTGTTATAGAGATTCATATCTCGAATGTGGCGGCTCGCGAGGAGTTCCGTCACACCTCTCTTGTAGGTGCCACTTGTATCGGCACCATCGCCGGTTTTGGTCTCGACTCCTATCGTTTGGGCATCGAGGCTATGTTGAACCGATAATCACTTGTCTGAAAATATGGGTGGCCGTCTTATTGACCAAGTTGCGAAGGGCGTAGCGTGGAGTGTAGCCGAAAAGATCTGCTCTATGCTATTGCAGATGGTGGTGAGCATTGTAGTAGCCCGCCTGCTCGTTCCCGAGGACTTTGGTGTGATGGCCATTATGACCTTCTTTACGGCGGTAGCCCTTGTTGTTGTCGATAGCGGCTTCTCGCAGACACTTTTGCGCAAGGCGTCGCCTTCGAATGACGACTATAAATCGGTCTTCATATTCAATATTGCCGTATCGTTGGCGGTATATCTTCTCTTTGTTGCTATTTCGCCATTTCTCTCGCGTTATTACGACCTGGCTATCATAGCCGACAT
>JAZNHC010000009.1:0-5135 GCA_045576755.1 Alistipes sp. | reverse complement strand
TTGCACGGCATAGTGATAGTTCGTCTTAAGCGTCGATACGCTATATCCCGTAGCTTGCGAAATCTGCTCGAACGACAACTCGTCGTAGTAGCGCATATTAAAGACCAAACGCTGCTTGGTCGGCAACGACAAAACCGCCTTTTGCAACCTAATCACAATCTCGTCAGCCGAAGCGTCCACCTCGCTATCGAAGCTTGCCAACAGAGAGCCACGCACCGAATCGAGCGACGAAAACGCCCACCTCTTTCGTTTGCGCAAAGTCTTGATTGCCAAGCTCGTAGCAATACGATACAACCACGCTGTCAAAGAGCTCTCTGTTTCACCTCGAAAGTCGCCTATCGAGAGGTAGGCACGTGCAAAGGTCTCCTGCAAAACATCCTCGGCATCCTCGTGATGTACAACCACGCGACGAATATGCCAATAGAGCCTATTGCCATATTGCTCAATCAGCTGATCGAATGCTTCAACCGCATTGCTCTTTAACTGAGCAATCAATGTTACCGCGCGCTCCATCTATTCGAGTTCACCTTATAAGATACTCCAAATTGCAAAAGGTTAAATTATCCCTTCACAAAATTAGCAATTTTTCTGTTTTTTTCTACGAAAAAATTTGTCTTTTTATCATTTTTTCATAATTTTGCAATACGTTTCACGTATTTTGAGTAAAATACAACTTAAAAATAACTACTACACTATGAAAAATTTGACAAGAGCATTTATGGCAGTTGCAGCGTTGTTCACCGTTGCGTGTACAACCGACGCGACTGAGGACCTCGGTGTTCAGTTGGGCAACAGCGGAGGTCAAACCCTCACCCTTTCGTTGGAAGAGTCGCGTACTCAGCTTGGCGAGAAGGCAGATGGAGTATACCCTCTCTATTGGAGCGAGGGTGACAAGATCGCAGTAAATGGTGTTGCTTCGGGTGCAGCCCTGATCGACAACGAGAACAAGGCAAAGGCAGTTTTCTCGTTCGAAAGTGAAGTGACACACCCTTACAACATCGTCTACCCTGCCCCTACTGCCAACGCTGTAGCAGTTACCGAGGGCACGGTTCCTGTAACTTTCGCGGCAGTACAACACTACACAGCCGACACATTCGAGAGTGGAGTTGCTCCAATGTATGGCTATGCTGTCAGCGGAGGTGCCACAATCAATATGCAGCACCTCACAGGCGTTCTTCGCTTCGCGCCTAAGGGCGAGGGCATAACCCTGACCTCTATGACCATCAGCTCGGCTAAGGGTAAGATCGCCGGTAACTTCGATGTAAATTGCCAGAGTGGAGCTTTGACTGCTCAGGCTGATGCAACGAATGTCATCACCGTAACTTTCGGCAATGGTTTAACTCTCGGAACCGAGGCTACCCCTATCTACGTTGCAGTTCCTGCAGGAGAGTACGGAGAGTTCGAGGTACTTCTCTCCTCTACCACAGGTGCGATGCTCGTCAAGTTTAACAGCGATGGCGAAAAGGCTATCAAAGCGGGTGTCGTACGTGAGTTCACAGAGTTCACATACGAGTCTAACACAACCATTTCGGATATCTTCGAGATCTACGACGAGGCTACATTGCGCCAATTTGCAATGTTGGCACCAGACTTTGCTCCACGCAAGGGTGCGAAGGTCACCGCATCGATTGATATGACCGGCAAGGAGTGGACTCCAATCGAGGACTTTGGCGGTTACACCTTCGATGGTGGCAAGAACGAGGGCTTCGAGATCAAAGGTCTGTCGGCACCTCTCTTCGCTACTACAAGCGCAACTATCAAGAATGTAAATCTTGTTGATGTGAATATCGTCGAGATTGAGCGCAAATTCTCGGGCTCGTTGGTTTGTATTCTTAACGGTGGCTCGGCATCGAACTGCTCGGTATCGGGTAAATATACCTACAACAAGACCACAGATACTTTGGCAGGCGGAATTTGGGGTGAGTTTGCAGTCGGAAGTTTGATTGGCAAGAGCATCAATGCCGCTTTGAACGATCTTTCGAGTTCGGTTGATTTCAGCATTGTTTCGATTTGCGCCGGCATCAAGACGAAGGCATATCCTACATTCGGAGGTGTTATCGGAGCAATCGAGAACTCGGAGGACTTTATCACCGCTGATGACTCCTCTATTACAATGCTCGAGACTCCGGTATATAGCAACTTGTCGAATAGCGGAACGGTATCTTACGACGGTGTTCACGGAGCAACCAAAGTACAACCTATTATTGGTGGTACAATCGGATACGCAAAATATGCAACATTAACCAACGGAAGCAATAGTGGCGAGGTAAAGGTTAACAAGCACGCATACTGCATATATCTCGGTGGAGTAATTGGTGCAACACACGGTGTAAACTTAGATACAATCGAGAATACAGGTAGTGTCACCATTGATGCGCAGATCTCGTGGCCATATTTGGGCGGCGTTATCGGTCAAATAAACGGAAGTAGCGTATCTCGCACCATAACAGCCGTAAACAACCGAGGCAAGTTTACTACAACAAAGAACTCCTATTTGGACTCGAATGCCGCTATCGGTGGTGTCCTCGGAGTGGCATCGTCGGGTTGCTCAACCACTATGACCAACTGCCACAACTACGGAGAGTTGGATATCGATGGCAAGGCTGATGTTGTGGTAAAAGAGACTCGTATTGGTGGTCTTATCGGCTCATCGGTTATCACACTTGCCGAGAATTGTACAAACAATGCAGCTGTTACTGTTAAAATTTCTTCAGCAGATACCAAAGTCGGAGGTATTGCAGGTATAATGCAGACCACTACTGGAGCAACCATTCAGAACTGTACAAACAACGGCAAGGTAGAGGTCACATCGCAGCAGAACACAAAAATTATGTTGGGCGGTGTTGTCGGATACAACAAGACGGGAACCCTCAAGAATGTAACAAATGCGGGCGAGGTAATATGCAGCGGTTCTACCATAAGCAGTGATGCTATCGCAGGTCGAGCATATGTCGGAGGAGTTGTAGCTGCAAGTGAGTATGCCCTTACAGGTCTCAAGAACCAGGGCACCGTAACCATCAGCGAGAGCGCCAACTTCGTAGGTTTGTGCTTCGGAGGAGTTGTAGGATATTGCGCAGCGGCCGTTACATCCTCATCGAACAGCGGAGTTGTAACCTACTCGGGAACAACAAATATGCTGACCGCACTGAATACTGAAGGCGAAGTCATAGTCCAAGAGAAGGGTAACGAGGTATTCTGCGTTGGTGGAGTTGTTGGATGGAGTACCAAGACCGGAAACAAGAACCTGACAAACGAGGCCACCGGAACATTGAATGTTGGCGGTAAATTCACTGCATCAAAGGACGACAAATATGGTTGGACAGCAATTGGTGGCGTAGCAGGCCGTCTTTCGTCGGGCAGCCATTCGAAGATTTACAACAAGGCGGCAGTAAATATCTATTCCGACATTCCTAATGCTTCGTGGGGAGAAGAGCCATTCCCAATTGCCGGTGTTATCGGATATGAAACACGCTCACTCTCCGAGATTCACAACTCGGGCAACATCACCTACAGTGGCAAATGTCTTTCGGATGAGCCGATTCGACTCTCGGGTGTTTTTGGTCGTGGCTCGAACACCGCTACAGACACCTACACAAACATCTCGAATACCGGAACAATTACCATATCGGGAACATCCGACGACCACTTTATCGTATCGGCCATCAACGCCTACAACACAAACTCGGTCTACAACAATATCGTAAATAAGGGCGATATCATCTTTACCGAGACCGCTGCAACAAACCAAACGTTGTATGTCGCAGGATGTTTTGCATATCCTAAGGCAACGATGACAGCAACCGGCCCTGTATGCAACAGCGGAAATATCACAATCAAGGGTAGCGGTAAGGCTGTCTATGTCGGAGGTTGCGCGCGAGGTCATTCGGCTGTCGCAATGAACACCTATGTAAATACGGGCAATATCACCGTAGTGCGTCCTGAGGGTGCCACATTCCCTGTGTATGTCGGAGGTGTTGTTTCCAATGCAACTGCCAATATTGCCAATGCAAAGTGTCACTGCAATATTCAGGCTTCGGGCGAGGGCATTACAGTCGGCTGGATCACATCGACACTTCGTTCCGATACTGTCGTGGCTACAAATTGCGAGATTGCAGGTGTAAGGGTTGATCATTGGGACGATTCCGATATCGAGATTCGCCCTGTAGGAGATGAGATCACCACAAGTAACTTCCAGGACTTCATCTATGGCGGTATAATCGACTGGAGCGGCATAACCAATTACGACGGTTGCAAGTACTTGGAGAGTAAGCCAACAATTCAATAACCATATAAATAGTTACGATTATGAAAAAGTACGCAAGACCTGAATTTGAAATTTTTGATGTCGTAGCCGAGCGTGGTTATGGCGATAGTGTAGTTCTTCCGGGATTCGGAACAGAAAACGACGAATTTGTCTATTAAAAGCATAAAAACAGACCGAAATGAAAAAGTTAGTAAAAATTTCGATGGCAGTTGCTGCGTTGTTCACCGTTGCGTGTACAACCGACGCGACTGAGGACCTCGGTGTTCAACTCGGAGGAGTAGACGGCGACGGTCAGACCACCATCACCCTCTCGTTGGAGGAGTCGCGTACTCAGCACGGAGAGAAGGCAGGTGAGGTCTATCCTCTTGTTTGGAGCGATGGCGACAAGATTTCGGTGAACGGAGTCGAGTCGGGCGAGGCTGTGATCAACGCAGAGAATGCGGCAAATGCAACCTTCGCAATCTCGGGTGTTTCAACACCTTACGCTATTGCCTACCCTGCAGCCCCTGCAGGTCAGGTACTCTTTGCCGACAAGCAGGCTTACACTTCGAACACTTCGTTCGGTAATGGTGTAGCAACAATGTACGCTTACAGCGACAGCGGATTGGGTCTTCAGTTGAAGCACCTCACCGGTGTATTGAAGATTGGCGTTGTCGGTTCGGCAAAGTTGGCTTTGGCGCAGATCTCGACTGTGGATCGTACCCCTATCGCAGGTGCTTTCGAGTTCGACTTCGAGAAGGGCGAAATCGTTAAGGCTACTGCCAGCGCAAAAGAGGTTATCGAGTATTCGTTTGGCGAGGGTGTGCAACTCTCAAGCGAGCCAACTTACATTCACGTTGCAGTTCCTGCAGGCGTTTATGACGAGTTGTAC
>JAZNHC010000008.1:0-8413 GCA_045576755.1 Alistipes sp. | reverse complement strand
CCTCATCCTCGGTGCGCTTGTTCATTTCGCGCACCTCGCCTTTGTTCAGTACGCCTTTGATTTTGGGCGCAGGGTTACCGTCCATTGCATAGAGCATCATTGCCGACATAAACTCGAGTCGTTCGCCCTCGGAGACACTCTCGGGGTGAGAGCCGCAAAGCACAACGCGACCACTCTCCTCACTGGCTTTGTATCCCCAAACAGCTACTCTGCCGTCAATCTTTACTCTCTTGGTATTGAGGAAACGGTAGCGAGCCAAAGGCTCTGTGCCCTCCGGAAGGTCTGCCGATGGACTCTCGTATGCCGAACAACCTCCGTTGTGGCGCACCTCTGCTACCATATTATCTCCTCCGAAATCGAAATATTGCAGCAGTGGAGATCTCTTCGGTAGGGTCATTCCGGTACTGCTCTTTATTAGTCGGGTACTCTGTGCATATCCGGGCCAAAGTCCCCAATAGCAGTCGGTAAATTTGATGCCATCCTTCTTGATCGAGCCGAGCGATGCGATGTAGGCTCCGGCACACGTGCCGACGTAAGAACCTCCTGCCGCTATGTATGCCTGTATCGCCTTGCGTCCCTCCTCGCCAACAGAGCGGGCATGTTTGGCTGAACTTCCGCCATTTACATATATCATACGGAAGCGCGGCGAACCGTCGGGGTAGAGCAACCAACCGTTGGTGTCTATCTCACTACCACATAGGATGTTGTTTTGAATGAGTGTATCTTTTTGTGAGAGGTTCTTTGTGGATGCTGAGGCGAAGTAGTCCATCTTGATACCCAAGAAGCGTGTTGCCGGCAGGAAGTATCGCGAGGTGAGGGCTATACCTCCGTCCATAAATACCTCTTTGTAGTAGCCCTTTCCGCGTGAGAGTACCTCAGCGCGTGCCTTGGCATAACGCTTTGGCTCGGCAGTTGCAGGGAGTAGCAAAAGTAACGAAACTAATGTAAGTAGGGCCTTTTTCATTGTGTTTGTCGTCAGGGGTTATATTCTCAAGGTTGTAGTTACGCTCTCGCGTCCATCGATGAAGTAACGCGCCGATATAACCTTCACATCCTCAGATATTTCGATTGGCTCGCTTCATAATGTAGACTCTTTGGTTGGAGTCTCCTCGCCAAGGTTGTAGCAAATCTCGCCTCCCTTGTACGGAGCGTTGGCAACCAACTTGCCATCCTCGATTTTCAAACCTGGCTGAGGAATGAAGTATTCTATACCACGACTCTTGATGTATGGCAACTCGTTGTTTACGAGTGTCGAGTAGAATTGGTCGTAGCTGCATTGTGGTGTAGCATTCCATCCACGATCGAAGTTGCCCAATCCCCAAATTCGTCGGCTGCCTCAATTTTTACACCGCCGTCGAGAGTGATGCGATACCAACCCTCAGGGTGCTTCTCGTTGAGCATCTTAACCTCGGCAGTTGCACGCTCCCAATTTGAGAGGTCGGTAGTGCCCTCTGCGCTGTAGGTAATCTGCTTTAGACAAGGTATGATGTGCTCGGGAGCACTCTCCGAAATGGCTACATCATTGGTTGCGTATATCTGCTCGCCGTCGCTTAACAATGGCAACATCTTGTAGGTGACGTCAATAAGCATTGGCTTGTCGGTGCCGTTGCGGAACGAGAATCGGCCTGGGAATTTGCTCTGGTTCCACATCTTGGCTGAGGTGCGATAGCGAACGCGATATTCGCCTGCAACCTTCGGAGTACCCTTTGGACTAAGCATATGTACGCTTGCATTGAAGCGTTTAACCTCCAATCCGTCGCTCTCCACCTCTTCGAAATGGGTCATTGTCTGCGACCAGAACCAAACTACCCAATCTTTTGCGTCGGCAGGTACGCCACGTACTACGAATTCATTTTTATATAGACCTGTTTCGGGGTCTAAAGCTCCCTCAATCCACTCAACTGTTGGACGAGAGGTGTTGCAGCTAACGAAAAATAGTGCTGCAAAAAGCGAAATAAAAAGATTCTTCATAAGTTATTTCGTTTTTATTGGTATTATATATTTGCTGCTAATAGTAGGGCGGACCAATCTCTTCGAACGCTTGAAGCCCATAGGCGAGATACACATAAATCGCGGATGTACCTTCTCCCAACTGTGGTGAGCGTGAAAGACATAGTGTAGTCGTCCTTTGGTGTCGTAGAATGGTGCACCGTGGCCTGTGCCTACAAGGTCGCCGGGGAGTTGGAGAATAGGATTTTCCTCGCCCTTCTTCCAAGGTCCTCGTATATCTGTTGCTGTGGCATAGCCAATGCCGTAGTTCGGATTTGTATAGCCATTTCCCGAATAGAACATATAGTATACGCCCTTATGCTTGATGACGCTCGGACCTTCGTTTACCTTTGTTTTAGATAGGCTCTCCCACTTTTGGTAAGGCTCTATGCAGGTGATGTGCTTACCCTCTTTTATGGTCATAAGGTCGCTCTCCAACTCCGCCATCTTGATGTGAAAACCGCGCTTGATAAGGACGTAGAAGAGGTATGCTTTGCCGTTGTCATCTATGAAAATGGTGTTGTCGATGGTGTGCAAATCGGGGAGCATTGGCGCCTTCTCCTCCTGTGTGAAAGGTCCTTCGGGTGAGTCGGATGTTGCTACGCAAATTCGCTCCTGAGCGGTGTAGTACATATAGAATTTACCATTCAAGTGATATACCTCGGGTGCCCAAAACCACTTCTCTCCGTAGGAGTCGTCTTTGTGGAGAGCAAGGCCTCCATATTTCCACTCATAGAGGTCGGTAGAGGTGTAGAACTCAATGCCGTTGCGATTGTGAGTTCCATAGGCATAATATGTGCCCTCGTGCAATAGAATATATGGATCGGCAAGTCGCACACGCGCCTCGGGTGCAACCTCTTGTGCTGTGGTATCCGCTGCCACAAACAATACCACAATTGCTATAATAGTGTGTAAAATTCGTTTCATTAGTAGGCTATTTACGGAATCAACTACAAATATACAAAAAAATCGCAATAGGAGATAGCTTTTCAAACTTATTTCGTAAATGGTAAAAAGATTTTGTGAAATAGTTGCTTATTTTCTATGAAAATAGTATCTTTGCCAAGATTGTGAAGGTGTATGCCAAATCACAGCAAGTAGAACTAATTTTCTTTAACCAAATAAAAACTGAAACTATGAAAGTATCTCACATTGAGCATCTCGGCATCGCAGTTAAGAGCCTTGATGAGGCTATTCCTTATTGGGAGGGTGCACTCGGATTGAAGTGTTACAAGATCGAAGAGGTTGCAGACCAGAAGGTTCGCACCGCATTCTTTATGCTTGGTCAGACCAAGATCGAGCTTTTGGAGGCTACTTCGGAGGATTCGACTATCGCTAAGTTTATCGAGAACAAGGGTATCGGTATCCACCATATGGCTCTCGCTGTTGAGGGTATCGAGGAGCAGTTGGCTGACGCTGAGGCTCATGGCATCCGTCTTATCGACAAGACCCCACGCAAGGGCGCTGACGATATGACTATCGCATTCCTTCACCCAAAGAGCACACAAGGTATCTTGACCGAGTTGTGTGAGAAAAAATAAAAATCGTTCTGATTGGCTCTTTTTGCACGAGTGTGTCGGACGCCAAAATGCTCACATAGATTTACTATGCTGCGCTTTTGTCGCCTAACATCCCACAAAAATAGGTCAATCATTTACGATTTTATAAAGGGATTTAAGAAGATTCTTGAAACTTGAACAAATCTAAATTTACAAAATAAGAAAAATAGCTATGAGCGAAATTCAAAACAAAATCAACAAGCTCATCGAGAACCGCGAGACGGCTCGTATGGGTGGTGGCGAGAAGGCTATCGCAAAGCAGCACGAGAAGGGTAAGTACACCGCTCGTGAGCGTATTCAGATGCTGCTCGACGAGGGTAGCTTCGAGGAGTTCGATATGTTCGTAACTCACCGTTGCTACGACTTCGGTATGGAGAAGAAGCACACCTTTGGTGATGGTGTCGTAACAGGTTACGGTACAATCGATGGTCGTCTTGTTTATGTATTTGCACAGGACTTTACCGTAACTGCGGGTTCGTTGTCGTTGGCTTTGGCCGACAAGATCTGCAAGGTTATGGATATGGCAATGCGTAACGGCGCACCTTGCATTGGTTTGAACGATTCGGGTGGTGCCCGTATCCAGGAGGGTGTAAACGCTTTGGCTGGTTACGCCAATATCTTCCAGCGCAATGTAATGTCGTCGGGTGTTATCCCTCAGATTTCGGCTATCTTTGGTCCTTGCGCAGGTGGTGCAGTTTACTCGCCGGCTTTGACCGACTTTATCATCATGAAGAAGAACACCTCGAATATGTTCCTTACAGGTCCGAAGGTTGTTAAGACCGTTACCGGCGAGGATGTAACTCAGGAGCAGTTGGGTGGCGCAGTGGTTCACACCACAAAGTCGGGTGTAGCACAGTTTGCGGTTGATACCGAGGAGGGGGGCATTGCAATCATTCGCAAGCTTATCTCTTATATGCCGCAGAACAATATGGAGGATGCTCCATTGGCAATGTGCACTGACAGCATTGCTCGTTTGGAGGACTCGCTCAACGAGATTATTCCTGATAACCCTAACCAGGCGTACGATATGTACGATGTTATCAAGGCTATCGTTGATAATGGCGACTACTTGGAGTCGGCTGCATCGTATGCTAAGAACATTATCACTTGCTTCGCACGTTTCAATGGCCAGTCGGTAGGTATCATCGCTAACCAGCCTAAGTTTATGGCAGGTGTGCTCGATATCAACGCTTCGCGTAAGGCTGCTCGTTTCGTTCGTTTCTGCGACGCGTTCAATATTCCGCTCGTAACTCTCGTGGATGTTCCTGGATTCTTGCCTGGTACAACTCAGGAGTACGGTGGTGTTATCACCCACGGTGCAAAGCTTCTCTTCGCTTACTGCGAGGCTACTGTACCAAAGGTAACAGTTACATTGCGTAAGGCTTATGGTGGTGCTTATATCGTTATGTCGTCGAAGCATATCCGTGGCGATATCAACTACGCTTGGCCATCGGCAGAGATCGCCGTTATGGGTGCATCGGGTGCAGTTGAGGTGTTGCACGCTAAGGCTTTGGCAGAGTTTACCGACCCTGCAGAGAAGGCTAAGTTTGTTGCAGAGAAGGAGCAGGAGTACAAAGATCTGTTCTCGAATCCTTACAACGCAGCTCGCTATGGCTACATCGACGATGTAATCGAGCCTCGTAACACTCGTTTCCGTATTATCCGTGCTTTGCAGTCGTTGGCAACCAAGCGTTTGCAGAACCCTGCTCGCAAGCACTCGAACATTCCATTGTAGTCTACTGAAAAAGAATTTGAGTTATGGATAAATTTGCAAATGTAGGCTGGCCCGAGATGTTGCTTATGGCGCTTCTTGGTTTCTCGGTGGTATTTGCCGTGCTCGTACTCCTTATCTTTGTGATGAAGGGTATGGGTTGGGTGTTTACCCGCCAGAAGAAGGCTGCGAAGATTGCCGAGAAGGGTGCGGCAGCTGCCGAAGAGCACGATGCAATCACCGATCAGGAGATTGCTGCGGCTATCATCACGGCTCTCAAACTCTACAAGAGCAACTTGCACGATCAGGAGTCGGAGATGCTTACCATCAACCGTATCACTCGTGCATACTCGCCTTGGAGTTCGAAAATTCACGGATTGACTCAGTTACCTGAGCGTAAATAATTTAAGAAAAAACGAAATGAAAAAGTATTCATTGAAAATCAACGGCAACTCTTACGAAGTTAAGATTGACGATATCAACGAGGCCTCGACCTTGGCTCATGTAACGGTCAATGGCACAAAGTACAATGTAGAGATCGAGGGTGGTAAGGCTACGGTTGCGAAGAAGCCGCAGGTTACTGCTGCTCCGGAGGCTACCGGTCTTTCGGTAACTCCAAAGACTCCGATTGCAACCAAGCCGGCTGCTGCTCCTGTAGCTGCTGCAGGCTTGAAGGTTGCTTGTCCGCTCCCGGGTACTGTGCTCTCTATCAATGTTAAGGAGGGTGACACCGTAGCGGCTGGTCAGACTCTTCTCGTGCTGGAGGCTATGAAGATGGAGAACAACATCGACGCAGAGCGCGGTGGTGTTGTTAAGCAGGTACTTGTTTCGGCAGGTGCGACTGTAATGGAGGGTGATGTATTACTTGTTATTGAGTAGGCGTTATGATTTCACTTTTGCAGTCAGATTTCCTTCTCGACAGCGTAATGAAGTTTGTCGAGACTTCGGGATTCGGAGCATTTTTTGCGCCGGGTGGCTGGAAATTTGCAGCGATGATTGCACTCGCCTGCTTCCTCCTCTACCTCGCAATTAAGAAGCAGTTCGAGCCGCTTCTGTTGCTCCCTATCGCTTTTGGTATGTTGCTTACGAACCTCCCCGGTGCCGAGATGTACCACTCGGAGTTGTTCGCAGGTGGTCACGTTCATTGGGATATTTTCGTGGACAAAGCGGGTCTTATCGACTACCTCTACCTCGGTGTTAAGCTCGGTATCTATCCTTGTTTGATCTTCGTGGGTGTAGGTGCGATGACCGACTTCGGTCCGCTGATTGCCAACCCTAAGAGCTTCTTGCTTGGTGCAGCTGCGCAGTTGGGTATCTTCGCAACCTTCTTGGGAGCGAAGGCTCTCGGTTTCGAGCCTAACGAGTGCGGTTCGATTGGTATTATCGGAGGTGCCGATGGTCCTACTTCGATCTTCTTGACAGCTCGTCTTGCACCTGAGTTGCTCGGTCCTATCGCTATTGCGGCTTATTCGTATATGGCTCTTGTGCCGGTAATTCAGCCGCCTATTATGAAGGCTCTCACCACCAAGAAGGAGCGTATGATCAAGATGTCGCAGTTGCGTCAGGTATCGAAGACCGAGAAGATTATCTTCCCTGTAATCATCACTGTCATCATCTCGTTGCTTCTCCCATCGGCAGCACCACTCGTTGGTTGCTTGATGCTCGGTAACTTGATGAAGGAGTGTGGCGTTGTAGATCGTTTGTCGAAGACCGTTCAGAACGAGTTGATGAATATCGTGGTTATCTTCCTCGGTATTTCGGTTGGTGCTACTGCTACTGCCGAGTCGTTCCTCAACCTCAAGACTCTCGGTATCCTTGTACTCGGTATCGTTGCATTTAGCTGCGGTACTGCAGGCGGTTTGCTTCTTGCTAAGTTTATGAACCTCTTCTTGCCTGAGGGTAAGAAGATCAACCCACTTATCGGTTCGGCAGGTGTATCGGCAGTGCCTATGGCAGCCCGTGTATCGCAGACCGTAGGTCAGAAGGAGAATCCATCGAACTTCCTCCTTATGCACGCTATGGGACCTAACGTAGCGGGTGTGGTAGGTTCGGCGGTTGCGGCAGGTATCTTGCTCGCCTTCTTGAGCTAAAAAATGTTTTAAGGGGCATTTGCTCCCTTATCTTTAAAAAAATTGAGATGGTTACATACGTTTTAGTATGTGCCCATCTCATTTTTTATGGCGTTGCAACTATCTCCTCGAAGGCAATCTTAGGTTGGCTTACATTTCATCTTTCGATTTAATCCTATTCGAAAAAAGCCAATAGCCAATGGAAATTTCAATAACTTGTTGAAAACCTACCCATTTTGCTATTGCATATCTCGGAGATTATGCATAAATTTGTGTTATATGAAAGCTACACTACGAATACATTACTGCACCACCGAGGGTGCAAAATTGCAGATTGTGCCTGCCGAGGGCAAGGCTATGGATATGCGTCACGAGGAGGGCGACTTTTGGAGTGCGCAGATTGAACTTCACTCTGACCGTCCATATCGCTACTCGTATCGCGTTGTCGAGGGTCGTCGCACCCTGCGCACAGAGTGGGGTGTTGGGCATTCGCTGACCGAGATTTCTGGGTGCAAGGAGGTGGTGTTGCATGACCATTGGTGCGATGCTCCATTGAGTAAGCCTCTCTATTCGTCGATGTTCCGTCAAAGACTATTTTCGCGTGTGACAGAGCATAGACCTTCGCTCGATGGTGCAACTCACTATATCGAGGTTGAGGCTGCTTTGCCATTGACAGAGAAGCTCGCCATTGTCGGCTCGTCGAAGGGGTTAGGCGAGTGGCAAACCGCTGAGGTGTTGCCGATGACCTATCTCGGCAATTATCGTTGGGGTGTGGCTTTGCGCGAGCGCGCGTACGCGGAGTATAAATTTGTAGTGTGCGACTCGCAGGGCAAGTTCCTGCGTTGGGAGCAAGGCGAGAACCGTACCTTGCAGGTGGCAAATAATTTACAGTTGATATACGGCTTGCGACTGCGCGACGATGTTAAGTGGCGTGGTGCCGGTGTGGCTGTGCCTCTCTTCTCGTTGCGTTCCGAGCGCGGATTTGGTGTTGGCGAGTTCGCCGATCTGCAACTCTTGGCAGATTGGTGTGCTGCAACGGGTCAGAAGGTAATTCAGATATTGCCTATAAACGATACTTCGATGTC
>JAZNHC010000007.1:0-6347 GCA_045576755.1 Alistipes sp. | reverse complement strand
AAAGCGTCCATACCCGTAGCGGCAGTCAAGCCCTTAGGCATAGAGTACATCAACTCGCAATCGATAATCGAGCACATCGGGATATCATTAGGGTCTACGCATACCATCTTCTTCTTTGCCTCCTCGTCGGTGATGACGTAGTTGATAGTCACCTCGGCAGCAGTTCCGGCCGTTGTAGGAATAGCAAACGTAGGTACGGCACGATGCTTTGTCGGTGCTACGCCCTCCAACGAGCGAACGTCGGCAAACTCAGGGTTGTTCACGATGATACCCACAGCTTTGGCTGTGTCAATCGACGAGCCACCTCCGAGGGCGATGATAAAGTCTGCTCCCGAAGCCTTGTAGGCCTCCACTCCGCGCTGAACGTTGCCGATTGTAGGGTTGGCCTTCACATCGCTGTAGATCTCGTAAGGGATATTTGCCCCCTTCAACACCTCCTCAATCTTTTCGGCAACACCAAACTTAATTAAATCCTTATCAGTTACGAAGAATGCTTTCTTAAATCCGCGCTTTGCAACCTCCTCGGCAATCACCGAGCGACATCCTGCGCCGAAATAGGATGTCTCGTTAAGAACTATACGATACATAATTTGTTAGCGTTTTGATGTTACTTCCTTCTCATACTGCTGAACGTCGGCGATAAATGCCTCGCCTACAGGTACATTGTTGCGCAAGCAGAACATATCCCATACGGCATTCCAAGGTAGGCTCTTTGCCTCCTCGAGGAGTGCCAAACGCTCGAAGCCCTGACCCTTTGCCTCGTACTCGCGAAGCTGTGCGAGTGGCTCCAACAACGCCTGCAACAAGCACTTCTGCGTTGCGCGAGTACCGATTACATAGGCACCGATACGGTTGATCGAAGCGTCGAAGTAGTCGAGACCGATGTGTACCTTGTCGAGTGCATCGCAACGAACAATCTCGTGCATCAAGTCGAGCGTCTCATCGTTCATGATGGTTACGTGGTCGGAATCCCAGCGTACAGGGCGGCTCACGTGGAGCATCACCTCAGGAACGTAGAGCAACAACGACGAAAGCTTGTCGGCAACGCTCTCGGTAGGGTGGAAGTGACCTGTATCGAGGGTTACAATCTTATTGTTCTTTGCGCCATAGCCGATGTAGAAGTCGTTCGAACCTACGGTGTAGCTCTCGAGTCCAATGCCGAATACCTTCGACTCAATACAATCCTTCATATTGTCGTACTTCTGTGCGAAGATCTGATCCAACGAATCCTTCAACAACTCGCGGTACTTCATGCGGTTTACCGTGATATCCTTGCTACCATCGTGTACCCACAAGTTCATAATACATGGGTCGCCCTGACGACGTCCCATCTCTTCGGCAATAGCACGGCAACGCTTCGAATGCTCGATCCAGAAGTCGCGAATCTCCTGATTAGGGTTCGAGAGCGAAAGGTCGCCCGACTTAGGGTGCGAGAACGATGTGGTGTTGAAGTCCAATTTCATACCATTCTCCAAGCCCCATTGCATCCAACTCTCGAAGTGCTTTGGCTCTACCTGGTCACGGTCTACGAACTGACCACCAAAGTCGCCATAGATCTCGTGGAGGTTAAGGCGCTGGTTGCCCGGAATGAGCGACTTTGCCTTCAGGATGTCGGCACGCAACTCCTCGATGTTACGGGCTTTACCCGGATAGTTACCTGTGGTCTGAATACCTCCGGTCAAATCGCCTGCAGACTCAAATCCATTAACGTCATCAGCCTGCCAGCAGTGCATCGAAATCTCTACCTTCTGCAACTGCTCAAGTACCTTCTCTACATCGATGCCGAATTCAGCGTAACGCTCAACGGCAATCTCATAAGCCTGTTTGATTTTTGCTTCGTTCATAGTTTTGTTGTTATTTTAAGTTGTGAAATTTTTCGTATGCTGCGTTCCATTGCTCACTGTTTTGTGGCAGGAACTCCTCTGTTTCGATTGATGCGCGGATGATTTGACGAGCCTCGGCAAGCGATCCTATAGCCCCCGCACCGATAGCCTGCATCATAATATTGCCTATGGCAGTAGCCTCGGACGGACCTGCCAACACTCTCTTGCCTATGGCGTTGGCTGTGAACTGATTTAAGAGCGCATTCTTCGATCCTCCACCGATTATGTGCAATACGTCAATTGCAAATGGCGACATACTCTCCAAGATGTCGAGTACCTCGCGATAGCGCAGAGCAAGGCTTTCGAAAATGGTGCGTATAATTTGTGCATCGTCTTGCGGAGCGGGCTGACCTGTGCGGGTGCAGAACTCCTCTATTGCACGCAACATTGATGGCGGATTGGCAAACGATGCATCATCGGGGTTGATGAAAGAAAGGAATGGCTTTGCCGAGTTTGCCATGGCAACAATCTCGGGATAGGAGTACTCTTTGCCTTCACGCTCCCACTCTTTGCGGCACTGCTCCAAGATCCACATTCCGCAGATATTCTTCAAAAAACGTGTTGTGCCATCTACGCCACCCTCGTTGGTGAAGTTGTGGCGGAACGACTCCTCGCTGATGATTGGCTGCTTGGTCTCGATACCCATCAATGACCAAGTGCCCGACGAGAGGTAGGCGAAACGCTCGTTTTCGGCAGGAACTGCCGCTACAGCGGAAGCGGTGTCGTGACCTGCCACGGCTACGACATCGACCTTGCCAATGCGTGTCTCGGTGGCGAGCGCATCTGTCAAAGTGCCTATTACACAGCCCGGAAGTTGAGGTGTTGGAAGAATGTCGGCATTTACGCCAGCTGCCTCCAAGAGCGCACTCTCGAACTCTCCGTTGCGAGGGTTTAGAATTTGCGATGTAGAGGCGATTGTATATTCGCAGAACTCCTTACCCGTAAGCATATACGAAAGAGCATCGGGCATAAAGAGCAATCGTTTTGCGTTTGTGATAGGGGTATAACCCTCCTTGACAGCAGCGAAGATCTGGAACAAGGTGTTGAAGTTCATAATCTGAATACCCGTCTTGTCGTAGACCTCGCTGCGAGGAATGATCTCGAAATACTTCTCGGGCATACCGTCGGTATATGGGTCGCGATATGCGCGCGGAGTAGCCAATATCGAGCCGTCTTCGCCAATAGGTACAACATCCACACCCCACGTGTCGATACCTATCGAATCGGGTGCGATACCCTCGCGAGCACATGCTGCGAGTCCCTCTTTCAGGTGATCGTAGAGCCCGAAAAGATTCCAATAGAACTTCCCGTGAAGCTCGACTATTGCATTGGGAAAGCGAGTGAGTTCGCGTATTTGAATTTTGCCATCTTGCAAAGTTCCAATCACGGAACGTCCGCTTGTTGCACCCAAATCAAAGGCTAAAAAGTTGTAAATCTTCATGGTTTTAGCTATTTTTTCACTTTACTATTGCAAATTTAATAATAGATTTGCTAACTTTGGATATCAAAAATGATATTAAATCTTTCAAATTTGACATACGATGAAGCAAATTGACCACAATTCACTGAAATATCTGACCATCGGACCCCACGATGAGGAGTGGGGATTGGTCGTTACGACAGTAGGTACACAGGCTATCGAACCTAATGCCTCGTACCCTGCAATGCAACATCCCGAAACGTACGGTTTTAAGCCACTGAGTGGTCGTGTGCTTGATGAGTTCCAGATTGTTTACATCACCGATGGAGGTGGCTATTTCGAGTCGCAATCCATACCTCGTCGAAAAGTCGAGGCAGGTACTATAATAATACTCTTTCCGAATGAGCGGCATAGCTATGCGCCCGACGAGAATGTTGGTTGGAACGAATTCTGGGTAGGATTTAAGGGACGCATGGCGGAGCAGATTGTCAAGGCCCAATTCATCTCCCCAAAGGATGCTCTTGTCGAGATAGGATTGAGCAACTCGCTCATCGGTCTTTATCGCGATGCGATACGTCTTGCCGAAAAGGAGCGTATCGGCTGTCAGCAACTCCTTTCGGGTGTTGTTATGCATATGCTCGGACATATTCTCTATAAGGATAAAAATCGCAAGGATGGATCGAATAGAACCGAGGATATCGTAAACGAGGCGCGACAGCTGATGAGGGCGCGTATTCATCACTCGCTGAGTGGTCAGCAGATTGCCGACGAATTGGGGGTAGGTTATTCGTGGTTCCGACAGTCGTTCAAACGTGTTACGGGACTATCACCTGCTCAATATATGGCTCGATTGCTTACAAGCCGTGCCAAGGAGTTGTTGATCTCCGAAAACTATACAATTACCGAAATTGCCGATATGCTCGGATTTGAGAGTGTCGGACAATTCTCTACGCTCTTTCGAAAGATCGAAGACACTACTCCGCGACAGTTCCGAGAAGAAAATCGTATGGGATAAAACAACGATTAAGCGGTGAAATTTTTTATGGTTTAATTTGTTGTTGTTGATTTTTGTAATTATATTTGTACTGGTATATGGCATATTTTGCCGATACAATGCAGTGGAAAATAGATCCTAAACTAATTAAAATATCCTAAACTAAATTTTTTGAATTATGGCTTACGAAGGTGAACTTACGAGTGCTGAGGTGAAGGCTGCGGCCAAACGATTTGGTGCAGACTTGTGTGGAATTGGTAATATGGAGCGTTGGGAAGGTGCTCCAAAACAGAATGACCCACGATATATCTTCCCTGGTGCCAAATCGTTTATTGTGTTTGGTTTCCGTATTCCTCGCGGCTCGTTGAGAGGTATCGAAGAGGGTACACTCTTCTCGACTTACCCTACTATGGGTTATGCTGCATTGAACCAGGTCTACGGACCAATGGTGATGTGGCCATTCTGTAACTTTATGGAGGATCACGGCTACGAGGTTGTGCCGTTGATCAACGCCAATGGAGGCGAGTCGGTAAATACCGTAACGGGTAAATTCCGCGAGGGTTGGAGCCGTCCTGTCGAGCCTGGAAAACCACATCCGGATGTTTTGGTACACTTCCGTATGGCTGCATATTTGGCAGGACTCGGCGAGTTCGGCTGGTCGAAGGTCTTCCTTACACCAGAGTTCGGACCACGCGTTCGCTTTGTAGTGTTGCTCACCGATGCAGAGTTAGAGCCGGATCCAATCTATGAGGGACATATCTGTGATCGCTGTAAGCAGTGCGTGAAGCATTGTGCAGGTAAGGCTATCTCGATGAATGAGTCGGTCAAGGTGACTATCGCAGGACACGAGATCGAGTGGGGTAAGTTGGATGAGATGGCTTGTGAGCACGGCTTGCAGGGTGGAGCAGACAAGGCCCTCAATCCATTCGAGGCGGAGTATCCGCGTCAGTATGGTTATGGTCGTGCCATCGAGGGTGCTTGCGGCTGTACACGTGCTTGTATGGCTCACCTCGAAGAACGTAATAAGCTAACCAAGACCTTCCGTAACAAGTTCCGCGATCCGAAGAAGCCGTTCTGGAAGATGGATCGCTCGAAACCTTATGAGATTGATCCTGAGGTTTACGAGTACTACAAGAATGGTGCAGGCTTCGAGCCACACAACGCTATGACAGAGTACAACGCCAAGGAGAACTACGGTAGTGCTGCTGCAGCGGGTATCAGCGAGGTGCCAAGCGATGATGGTCAGAAGGTGAATGCTGCAGGTTTGACCTACAATCCAATGATGGATTAACAGCTACGACAATGGGTTTTGCCGTTGGATACAGACATCAGTCCGAGGGGGAGCGATTCTCCTCGGTACTGTTGTCGTACCCCGAGGTCGAGGAGGTCTATTTCCCTTGGGTTGAGGAGCCGAGTGGTCGCCCCGTTTTAGGTTATGGCGAGTATGACGATGCCGAAACCATAAAGGAGGTGCTTCGCGAGGAGCTGACAACCCTGCGAGAAGGGGGCATCAAGCTCGATCTGCTGTTGAATGCAAACTGCTACGGTGAGCAGGCGATGAGCCTCGCTCTCGAGCAGAGGATATGTGCTATAGTCGATGAGTTGTCGTCGTGGGGGTGTCGTCCCGACATTGTTACTGCCGCCTCTCCGTTTGTGGCACGAACCATAAAACTCTACTATCCCGATATCGAAACACGTGCCTCGGTAAATATGCGTCTGATGACCATTCAGGCAATGCGTTACCTTGCTCCGTGGTTCGACTCCTACTACATCGGACGCGATGTGCAGCGCAACCTCGACACCCTTCGTCGCTTTAGCGAGTGGGCTCACAGCAACGGCAAGCGTATAGGTATGCTCGCCAATTCGGGCTGTCTGCGCAACTGCCCTTGGCAAACCTATCACGACAACCTTATCTCGCATAGCAGTGCGGCTCTTGCAGTAGAGCCGGCAAAGGGCTTCAATCCACACCTCTGCTGGACTATGTACGAGAAGGCGGAAAACCTCTCCGAAATTCTCAAGGCAACTTGGATAAGTCGGATCGTAGCCATGT
>JAZNHC010000006.1:0-6563 GCA_045576755.1 Alistipes sp. | reverse complement strand
CCTGCAGAGTACACTTGTCCACTCTGTGGCCAGCAGCACAATGTTCAGTAATACTCATCGTTAGCAATAACGCTGAAGAGGCGGGAGGGTGTCCAACATTTTTTGGACACCCTTACTTTTTATACATTTTTCTAAATTTATATTTTTTTGCACAATTGTTTTTTTGTGATAAAAAATATGTATATTTGCAATTGAAATACAAGATGTTGGAATAAAAATCCTCCCTCCGATTTTTCGGGGGGGGGATTTTGAGCTTTATATTATTGAATATCAATTGTTTACGAGGTTTTGGCACTATCGAAACGATTTTTACGATTTTACATTTATACATAACTAATTTTTTTAACCAAATTTTAATTTAACACACAATGAAAAAGATTTTCTTTGGAATTTTGGCTATTGTAGCAATGGTTGCTACATCGTGCCAGCAGGAGACTGATCTCGTGGTGAATGGCGGCGCAGCTACCGTTTCGTTCCAGATCGAGGCTCCGCAGATGAGCCGTGCTTTCAGTGATGGTTCTACTGCTACCGTTTTGCAGTATGCTGTTTATGAGGGTACTAACGAACTCACAGACCTCACTGTAGGTGAGGATAACGCTAAGGTTATCAATGGTAGCACTACCGTTGAGCTCCAGCTCGTTACAGGTAATACTTATACTGTTATCTTCTGGGCTGACAATGCTAACGCTCCTTACACCGTAGATTGGGCAACAGGTACTTTGACTGTTGACTACTCGAATGTTCTCAGCAACAACGAGGAGCTCGACGCATTCTACGCTAAGCACGCCTTCACCGTTAAGGGCGCTCAGACCGAGACCGTTTACCTCAAGCGTCCTTTCTCGCAGGTAAACATTGGTACCAGCGACTATGCTGCTGCTAAGAGTAGCGGTTACGAGCCTAAGTACTCGTACGTTAAGGTTTCGAACATCTACAACACTCTCAACCTCTGGGATGGCGCAGTTTCGAACGAGGCAGAGGTTACTTACAAGTATGCCGACATCCCTTCGGGCGAGACTTTCCCTGTAGCAGGTCACGAGTACTTGGCAATGAACTACCTCCTTATGGCTGCTGACGAGCAGACTATCGATGTAGAGTTCGGCTATGGTGAGTCGAGCACAGCTGCCGAGAAGACTCGCACTGTAGGTTCTGTACCTGTACGTCGCAACTATCGTACTAACATCTACGGTCAGTTGCTCACAAGCGACGTTGATATCAATGTTGAGATCAAGCCTGCATACGACGACGCATTCAACAATGCTCACGACTACTATGTTGAGGGTGACGTCTACTACCTCACATCGCTCGATGGCTTCAAATGGTTTGCTGATCAGGTTGATGGTGGCAACACCTTTGAGGGTAAGACTGTTGTTTTGGACACAGATATCGACCTTTCGGGTGTAACTCGCGCAAATGGCGTATGGACTCCAATCGGAGGTATCGAGGGTAGCCACTACACTATCAACTTCCGTGGTGTATTCGATGGCGCAGGCCACAGCGTAAAGAACTTCTCGGTTAATCACCACCAGGCTGCAGGTTTGTTCGGCTATATGGTAGGTGGTACTATCAAGAACCTCACAGTCGAGAACGCTACATTCACCAGCAACCACTATGCAGGTGCTATCGTAGCTTGGATCGAACAGGGCGGCAAGCCTGTAGTTATCGAGAACTGCCACGTTAAGAATGTAACTCTTACCTCTACTCCTGAGTTGGTAAACGGTGTTTACGACAATGGCGACAAGGTAGGTGCTTTGGTAGGTTTCGCACACGGTGGCGAGTACAAGAACAATACCGTTGAGAACGCAACTGTTAAGGGATATCGCGACCTCGGTGGTTTGGTAGGCTACTTGAACAAGGGCGTCGTTTCGGGCAACACCATTAAGAATGTAACCGTCACTCAGGACTTGACAAACGGCTACAAGACTGATATTCCAACAACTCTCGGCGCAGTAGTAGGTCGTTATGGTGCAGATAACACTGTAGAGGACAACACCGTAGAGAATACAAACGTCGCTACTCTCGTAAACAACCAGACCGAGTTGGAGGCAGCTCTTAAGGGTGGTTTGAAGAGCGTTCTTCTTGCTGATGGCAACTACGATCTTTCGGGCTTGAATATCAACGGTGCTACTATCGTTGGTGCGAGCAAGAATGTTGTTGTTAAGCCACACCCTTGCACCTACAATGGTGTGAAGGGCATTACCGAGGTTGCATTTAAGAACTTGACAATCACTGTTCCAGAGAACAACATGTACTGTGGTTTGCAGGGCGCAAAGGAGTCTTACAAGGATTGCGTAATCAATGGTCAGTATTGGTTGTATAGCGAGAACACTACCTTCGAGGAGTGTGTTTTCAACACCACCGATGCTAACAACTACAATGTTTGGACTTATGGTGCTGCAAATACAACATTTAACAAGTGCGTGTTCAACAGCGCAGGTAAGTCTGTTCTTATCTACAAGGAGTCTTTGAGTGCAAACTACAATGTTACTTTCAACGAGTGTACGCTCAACGCTTCGGCACCTGTTGATGGCAAGGCTGCAATCGAGATTGACTCGTCGTTCCCTTACGGAGGTGGCGGCTCTTACACTGTTGCTATCAACACCACTACTGCAAACGGCTTTGCAAACGGCAATGTAAGTGGCAACTCTCTTTGGAATCAGAAGAAGGGTAACAACAGCAACATCACTGTTGATGGCGAGGTCGTACATGTAGCAGGTAGCCAGATCGTAGAGACTGCAGATGCTCTTGTAGAGGCATTGGAGAACGGCGATGGCGTATATTTGACAGACGACGTAAAGATTGAGCCAGCAGGTATGAGCAATGCCTATGGTACAACCGGTATCAACGTGAAGAATGGTCAGACAATCGACGGTAATGGTCACACTCTCGACATCAAGGGTGCAGGTGGCACTTGGGATTCGGGTATCAGCACAACCGGCGGTCTTATCAAGAATATCAAGGTTACAGGTTCGTTCCGCGGTATCTTCATTAACCACAACAGCGATCACGCTGAGAAGGTTGTTTTGGAGAATGTAATTATCGATGGTACAACATACACAATCTCTTGCGACCAAGGTACAGGCAACGGCTTGGACGCATACAACTCTACTTTCAAGGGTTGGACTTCGTACGCTGCTACACTCGGTAACGCTAAGTTCGTAGAGTGCTACTTTGGACGTGGCAATGGTTACTCTTACTGTCGTCCATACTCTCCAACCGAGTTTATCAATTGCCAGTTCGAGGAGGGCTACACAATGGACCCACGCGCAAACGTTGTACTCGAGAACTGCACATTGAACGGTGTTGCTGTAACTGCTGACAATCTTGCAGATCTCGTTACAAACGTAGCTAACGTTACTCTCCGATAAGAACAAGTAACACTATATTAACTGAGCCTGTCCAATCGAAAGGTTGGACAGGTACAAATAAAAAACCACTATGAAAAAGATTTTCTTTGGAATTTTGGCTCTCGTAGCAATGGTTGCTACATCGTGCCAGCAGGAGACTGATCTCGCGGTGAATGGTGGCGCAGCTACCGTTTCGTTCCAGATCGATGCTCCGCAGATGAGCCGTGCTTTCAGCGATGGTACTACTGCTACCGTTTTGCAGTATGCTGTTTATGAGGGTACTAACGAGCTCACAGACCTCACTGTAGGTGAGGACAACGCTGAGGTTATCAATGGTAGCACTACCGTTGAGCTCCAGCTCGTTACAGGTAATACCTATACTGTTATCTTCTGGGCTGACCACAAGGATGCTCCTTACACAGTAGATTGGGCAACCGGTACTTTGACTGTTGACTACTCGAATGTTCTCAGCAACAACGAGAAGCTCGACGCTTTCTATGCAAAGCACGTGTTCACAGTTAAGGGCGCTCAGACCGAGACCGTTTACCTCAAGCGTCCTTTCTCGCAGGTAAACATTGGTACCAACGACTATGCTGCTGCTAAGAGCGCAGGTTACGAGCCTAAGTACTCATACGTTAAGGTTACCAACATCTACAACACTCTCAACCTTTGGGATGGTGTAGTTTCGAACGAGGAGGAGGTTACTTACAAGTATACCGACATCCCTTCGGGCGAGACTTTCCCTGTAGCAGGTCACGAGTACTTGGCAATGAACTACCTCTTGGTTGCTGCTGACGAGGAGACTATCAACGTAGAGTTTGGTTATGGTGAGTCGAACACAGCTGCCGAGAAGACTCGCACCGTAGGTTCTGTACCTGTACGTCGCAACTACCGTACTAACATCTTCGGTCAGTTGTTCACAAGCAACGTTGATGTAAACGTTATTATCGAGCCTACTTACGAGGAGCCTGATTATGAGGCTGATCCTCTCCAGATCGCTGCATCGGTTGGTGGTGAGTTGACCCTCACAGAGGATGTAGTTTTGGAGCAGCCACTTGCAATTACTGCAGGTGTTATCCTCAACCTCAATGGTCACTCGATCACCGCAGCTCTCGAGAAGAGCGAAGGCGCATTGATCACCATTGCAAATGGTGTTAAGGCTGAGATCAACGGTGGTACTATTCAGAACACTACTCCTAATGGTTGCGCAATTATCGACAACAAGGGCGAACTCGTATTGAATGGTGTAAAGGTCGTAGGTGCTCCTATCGCAGATAATGGCTATCCTTCGTACGCACTCTACAACACAGGTTCGTTGGTAGTTGAGGAGGGAACAACCCTTATCTCTGATCGCGGTGTAATCAGCACAGATGCAGGATCGGAAGTAGTTATCAACGGAGGTCACCTCGAGGTAACAGACGCTCGCAACAATCGCGCTCTTACTTCGCATGTGATTTATGCTTATGGTACAGGCACTAAGCTCACTATCAACAATGGTACTTTCGTAAGCAACTACGCTCCTGCTAGTGACAATGGCACAAGCGTAATTTGCCCTGCAGGCGCAGAGATCAGCATCTATAACGGAAACTTCAGCGATGCCGGTCCTAAGGGACAGGGTGGTATTTTCCAGAACTATATGGGTTATGGTGTACCTGTAAAGGTTTACGGTGGTGTTTACAACGACAACACTGTAGTAAAGAATGTTGCTACCGGTTACAAGGCTATTGCTAATGCTGAGGGTACTCTTTGGACTATAGTTCCTGCAGTATCAGAGCTCGAGCAGGCAGTTTTGCACGAGGAGAGCGGTTTGGCTTACAACGGTAACGACGCAAGAGACAAGGGCGTATACTACTTGACGTCGGCAAGCGACCTCCAGAAGGCTGCAGAGTACTTTGTGCATCAGACTCAAACAAGTGAGGCTAATAGAGTATCGTTCGAGTTGTTGGCTGACGTTGATTTGGCAGGTGTAGCTTGGGAGCCTTGGACTGTTATGTGGATCAACTTCAATGGTAACAACCACACTATCTCGAACGTGACAGTTGCTGATGGTTGGAGAAGCGGTCTCTTCGGTTACCTCGGTGCATCGAAGGTTAAGGACCTCACAATCACCAATGCTACTATTGTAGGCGCTCAGGCTGGTATCATTGCAGCCGCTGCTGAGGGTACTACAACTACAAACGTGAAGATCGCAGGCAAGAACAGCGTATCGTACAAGGATAATGGCTCGGAGACTTGGGGCGGCGTAGGCGCTTTGGTAGGTGTTCTCACAGAGTCTACTATCAATGCTGAGATCGTTGCAGGTGCTGTTGTTGATGTAAACACTAACGGCATCGTAACAGAGGCTCCATTTGTTGATGCAGTTACCGGTCACATCCAGCCTAACAAGGGTACTGTAGTAGTTAATGGTACTGTAAACTTCAACGTAGACTCGAAGATTGTAGCTAACTCTAAGGGTACTACCTATGTAGGTGACCTTTTTGCTGGCACAAGCTCTATGAGCGATGCACTCGTTCTTCAGGGCGCAAACTTGACAGGCGACGCTACTATCGAGGTTAAGCGTACATACAGCGCTATCATCATTGAGAACGTCAAGGGCGACTTGAACGGTGATTTCATCACTATTGACAACGATACAAACTCTGTAATGGTATTACAGAATTGCGATTTAACTCTTGAGGATGGCAAGAAGTTGATCAAGTCGGTACGCAACACTATCTACCAGGTATTTATGGCTAATATCACCATCAACGGTGAGAAGCTCACTCAGACAAGTGCAGCTAAGTACTTGGAGAATGTTGGTTGGTATCAGATTGTAGACGAGATCTAAAATCCGATAACAACATAGATAAACGATGCGTCCCTCATTGCGAGGGGCGCATTTTTCGTTTGAAATGACGGAGTTTGACCGATAAATTGCAATCGAATTTGACGACTTCGACAATTTGTATTATCTTTGAGAGTTATTTTTGAAAAATTGCATAGTTTCTATGGGAGCAATTAAGTGTATCGGAGTATTGACCTCCGGAGGCGATGCGCCGGGTATGAATGCGGCAATTCGCGCTGTGACGCGAACAGCAATATATAACGGGTTGCGCGTCAAAGGCATTATGCGTGGTTACAAAGGTTTGATTACGGGAGAGATTGTAGATTTTACCTCCTCGAGCGTAAGCAACATCATACAAAAAGGTGGCACGATTCTCAAGACTGCGCGCTGTCCTG
>JAZNHC010000005.1:0-8495 GCA_045576755.1 Alistipes sp. | reverse complement strand
ACGCAACTCATTGCCATTGTGTATAGCCGTCTTCGAAAACAAGTTTTCAGTCGCCCATACACAATAGCAACAATCTTCGATTGCGCCCACCTTGCTTGCTCTGCTCAAACCTGCGGTGACCGTTCAAATCCGGTTGTGGGGAGAGGTGCTGTTGTTGAGGTGATCGTTGTGATTGTTTTTCAATTATAAAGGTAAGTAAGGGTTAGTTGGGGAGTGATGAACGATGATCGTTACAAACCCTTTCTAACCCTTACTTGCCCTATTGTGTCTGTCGCTATGCAGAGCCTTGCTACTTGTCAGAATTTCTTGCCTATGGCGTTGAGCTTTTCGTGGATGTAGGCGACGAAATCGGGCGAGTCGATAACCTCGATATCCTCTGCCAAGCCCATGACGAAGCGTCCTACGCCGGCGTAGTTACACACCTCTGTATCGAGCAACCAATGCCACTCGTCGATCTGTGTTAAGTCGCGTTCCGAGAGCGGATACTCCTCTGTGAGCAGGTTGTGCGCCATCACGCCGAGTTGCAGTCGCACGCGCATCTGCTCGAAGCCCATATTGCGGAAGATGTCGATATATCCGCAACGATGTTTATCCTCGTGTTGCCACTTCGTGTCAAGCACCTCAACTTCGCCTATACGTGCCGTGTTGAAGAGCTTGGTTTTGCCGTCGGAGGTGTCGTAGCACCATATCTGCACATAGTTGGTGGTGAAGCTGATAGGTTCGACGATACGATCACGCTTAGATCCCGTATGTGAGGAGGAGTAGCCGTGTAAAATCACTTGGCGATGTTCTTCGATAGCCTCGATAATGTGATTTACATTTTCGGCATTTTTGCCCTTGACGATACTATTGGCCAGTGAGGTGCAGTTATATACGGCAGAGAGTTTGCGACGCAAATTCTGCTTGAGCATATTTGTATCGTCCAATGCTCCGATAAGCTGGTTTACGATGTGGGCCTCCTCGTCTGTAAAATGGATAAGTTGCGAGATATCCTTGAAATAGGGGCTCTCCTTGCCTAAGCGATAGACTCCTCCCTGCTCCTTGTGCACCACAAAGCCCACCTCCTTGAAGGTGTCGATGTAGCGATAAATCGAGCGATATGATGTGTCGAGTCGCTCCGCCAACTCCTCTACGGTGTAGCGGTTGCCACTCGTCATCATCTTCATCAGACGGAGTACTCGTTCAATCTTTGGTTGATCCATCCTTCTCTAACCCTTAATCTCTCTTTTTGCGCTCCTTTTTCTGCATACAAGGCATGTACTTCGACTTGCCGAGGTTGAAGCCTACACCTACATAGACGTTCGCCGACGACATCATCATCGGGATAGGAATCTTCTGCTTATAAATTGCAAATCGGGTGTCGATGTAGTCGGCACCGAGGAAGATGTGGAATCCGGTAGGGTGGATGTTGATAGCCCAACCGAGTACACCCGGTTGATTTCCGTTGAGGAAGGTGTGGCTGAACGATGTCGAGAGCCAGCGACCAATACGGAAGTTTACCGAGGCAGTAAGTTCGGTGCGGGTGAAGTTCTGGCAGAACTCGGTGTGAGAGAGGAGACCGAATGCGATGTGATTTCGCAATACATTGTATTCGATACCTCCGTTCAGCGACCAGGTGAGGAGTGTTGTGTACTCGCCCTCGGGTTTAGCCATCTTAGCCTCGTATCCGCCATTTACCTTTGCCTCGCCCGTTGTGAGGTTGAAGCCTTCGTACGAGAAGTTTGCGCTTCCCTGGGCGTTGATAGTGGTGTTGCCATACCATTTGATGAAACCGATGTCGTTTGCACCAACCGAGACGCGGAGCTTGTCTTCGAGAAATCGCAACTCCAAACCGATGTCGGCACCCAGACCCCAGCTCTTGATGTTCTTCAGGGACTTTCTTATGTCATACTCCATAACGCCCTCCAGCGACAGATCCGAGCCCGGAGTATAATTCTGGGTGAAGAGTGGGGCGTTGGCGCGGAAGTTACCCATCAGCTCGGCGCGCACGATATTCTCGTTGACGTCGAGGTACATCTTATCCATCTTCATCGACATATCCGCCAAACCGAGCAATCCCTTGACGCGGAAACCGATTGTCGCAACCTTCTTGATAGGTATTGCAAAACCGAGATTAGCCTCGAGATACTCGCGATTCGATAGGTGTGTGTCGCCCAAGTCGTAATATCCGTTCGAGAGGTTCTTCAACGCTGCGAACATATCCTTCGACAGGGTGATCTCGGTGTTGGAGCGGAGATTCAGACCGAAACTCCAAAAGATTTTTTCGGTATGGGCACCGAATCCGAGGATCGAAGTGTTGAGGTTTACGTTCAAACGACCCTGGTCGCTCAGCTTGCCGAGAAATTCGCTTGGCAACACCCCCTCGTGCATGAAGGTATAGATTCCGCCATTCCTCTTGTAGAAGAGGTTGTTCACCGAGAAGTAGTTGTTGCCCAAATCCACGCCTATACCTCCGATTGCCGGAATTTTGATGTATCCGCGTGTTGGTGCGAGTGCGGCATTCATATCGGTACGGAAGTATGATCCCTCCATAAAGTATGCGGTACGCATCTGCGCAGATGTTGTTGCCAATCCGCCAATTATGGCAACGAGTGTTATAATAATCTTATTCGATAGTTTCATAGTTACTCCTCCTCTGCGTTATTCATATCTTCTGCGTTGTTCATAATTTCAGTAATATCTATGGTCAAGCCATCGCGAACACGCAGTTTGACCTTACCCTCAATAAACATATCCTTATTGAGTTTTACCTCGTTGTTGTCTACGTCGTAGAGCGAGAATTTGAACTTGATGCCGTCGGCATTCTGTAATCCTGCAAGCGACTTGCTCTCGCCAAGATCGAAATCAATCTCCAATGTCGAGGTGCTCTTATCTCCATTTGCCGGATTGTGACCCTTTATCAGGCAGTCGTTCAACTTGAGCTTGGCATCGATATTCTCGGTTGTGCCATCGGCATTGACCAACCAAGCAGCAACAACGATGTTGAGAGGAATGTTTGTGCTGAACTCGCCCAACAGTGTCACGTCGCCGACTTTCAACCCCTTGGTGTCGTCAGCTAAGCTTGCGAAAGTCTCATTCATTCCACTCACACCACTCTCGTACGATACGTCGATGTCGCCATCGAACTCGAGAGGCAGAATAACCTCGTACTGGTACTCGAGGGTGTAGCCCTCAGCTGCGTGAGCGAGGTCTATGGTGTAGGTCTGTGAACTGTCGGATGCTACCGAGAGGTCTACTGCAACCTTCGACGGAATACCTTTGGCAAGTAGCTGCGACAACTCCTCGATAGCAACGAATGTTACATCCTTGGCATCTGCATATTTTGATGCGAAGCGAGGGGTTGAAATGACAATGTTGGAGCCTCCCGTACCGGCGATAGTAATGGTCGGAGTTGTGATAGTCAGCAGATGTTTGCCTGCTTTGTCGAACGTTTCAACCTTGATATTGGCGTTGAAAGGTATGCCGGTAGGGTTATCCTTCAACTTGACGTTGAGAATAGGGTTGATGCTCAACGCGTTGATGTTTACATCGAGGGTTCCCATTTCGCTCATATCCATAATCATCTGCTCGGGAGCTACCGCGATATCCACACCTCCGGTGAAGGTGCGAACCTCGATATCGTCGATTTGAACATCAACGTCAATCTTGGCATCGCTTGCCGAGGCGAGGTCGATATTCTCGCCACTCTTAATCTTCACGCTACCCGTTACAGGGAAGTTTTGGTTGATGGTAACCTTGCCGTCTACGATAGCAGGGATATTCTCCAATGCGTCAAACTTGATAGTCTTGACCAACCTCGCCTCGTTTGGCTTCCACGTCTCCTTCAATGTGAGGATGTAGTCACCATTCTCGTTCTGCTGAATGGCGTTATCCTTAATCATATCGGCTGTAGGGTGGAGCAACTTGCCGAGGTTTACGGCCACTTCAGCCTCCAACTCGTTCACAGGGAACGTGGTGCCATCCATAGCTCCGAACGAGAAGGTAATCGAGAACGGCTCGCTGCTGTTAGCCTTGCCGATCTCTATGCGCTCTACTGACGAAATCATCGATGGAATATCGATTGTCTGCACAAGTGCAGGTATCTGATCCTCGAGATCAAAGTCGAACACTTTATCCTCGCTCCACGTTACCTTCGTGTTATCGACATCGATTGTCAGAATTGCATCCGAGATTGAAACATCAATCTTCAGATCGTCAGGAGGTGTGAGCGATGATGCCAAGACGGTGTGTCCGTCAAGCACCTCCAAGTGAACTGAAGCGGTGATATTCTCGTTTATGACCAACTGACCCATCTCTTGCTTAATGGTCTGGGCGGTGCAGTCGATGTGTGACAACGAGAGCTTAATGCCATTTGCCAGATCCTTTGTGGATGCAATGATGGTGTTGGTGCTGCTGTCCAAAAGCGAGTGGCTGCGGAAGTGCATACACTTAGGCAGACCCAACTCAATAAATGGCGAAATAGGTTCGTTGGTGATATTGTCAATCGCCGACAACCACTCTAAGCCCTTGAGCGAAAGGGTTAATTCGGTATCTTCGGTAAAGCCAATCTGTTCAACGTTTATTGCGCTCGGCATACCGTTAAACGAGTAAGAAAGTGGCTCGCTCAATGTAGGAAGCTCGAAGTGGTTAATCACAATCTCCACATCCTTGTACTCGGGAGCTGCCGTGATTTTGAACTGCGGAGCAGACTTGAGGTTGTAGTTTCCGGCACAGAGGTTGAGCGAGATGTCGTAGTCGTACTTGATGTGATCCTCGATCAGGAGCTTGCCATCAACAAATTCGTAGTCACTATAGTCGATGCGGTTGAGGTATACCACAATGGTTACACTCTTCTCTTTTGCACCGAAAGAGATGCTCTTGTCGAGAATGTTGTGTGTAGCGGCAGGGAAGTCGATACCGTTCTCGTCGCGGAGGTAGTATCCGTGAGGGAACTCAACCTTAAGATTGAGAGTACCACCACCATTGATATCCTGCAATCCGTTCAAATCCACCATAATCTCGAATGGTGCACCGTGAGGATGTTCGCTACATCCGAACTCAACCCAATCGACCTTCTTCAACTGCTCCAAAATGGAGAGCGATGCGTTGAACACTACCTCGTTGCTCTGAGAGTGGGTGAAAGGTGTTGAAGGTACCAAGAATTCAGGCAGAGAACTCTGTCCCTCGAGAACTGCCGGCAGGTTGAGGTCTAATGTCTGAACAACATTGATAGGGGCGACCTTTACAATCTTACCGATAGAGGGGTAATCTATGTCAAACGACTTGTTGATGCCACTCAGGTTGAGGTTTTGAGGCATTTGCTGGAACGAGAACTCCAGCGGATTAAGTTTCGGCGAAAGACCCGTGATAGGCGGGATGGATATCCCATCTACGGTGATAGCCTCGTACTTGTTAGGGTCGTTACCGAACGACGAGAACGAGAGTTGATAGACACCCTCTTGGTTACTGTTGAAGTTTTCGTTCTCCTCGATGATGTCACCGAGCTTAATCTTTTCGATATCACCGAGAGGTACGGTTAGCTCTTCGCCTCCAACGGTGATCTCTCCCGATACATCGGAGAGTTCGAAATCGCGGTCAATGCACCCAACAAACGCCAATGCGACGCAAGCTGATAATGCGACAAAAGATCTCTTCATATTGATATTTGATAAAAGTTTTGAATTCCTAAGCACTCATCTAACGCAAAGATAGTGTTAATTTTTTAAATTAAGTGTAAATTTGGCGAAAATAACTATCTTTGTTGTGAATTATGGCGGAGAGCGAAAAATTGTCGTTAAAGGAGCAGGTTGCTCTTTTGCCGATGTCGGCAGGTTGTTACCTCTTTGAGAATAGCAAAGGGGAGGTGATCTATGTCGGCAAGGCAAAGCATCTGCGCAATCGCGTACGCTCCTATTTTGTGGAGAATCGCGACCACTCGGCAAAGGTGAGGGTTATGGTGCGTCAGATAGCTTCGATGCGCCATATTGTAGTCGATAGCGAAACCGATGCTCTGTTGTTGGAAAACTCGCTTATCAAGACACTCCAACCGCGCTACAACATTCTTCTCAAAGATGATAAATCCTACCCTTGGATAGTTGTTACGTCAGAGCCTTTTCCGCGTGTGCTCTCAACGCGACAGTTGGTGCGCGATGGTTCGCAATATTATGGACCTTACGGCTCGATATCTGCCCAAAGGGCAGTGCTCGACTTTGTGCGTGAGGCGTTGCCACTGCGAAGCTGTCGTCAGAAGATGACCGAAGAGAGTATCTCCAAGGCGAAACATTCACCCTGCCTGCAGTATCATCTTGGCAACTGCAAAGCTCCCTGCATCGGCAACTGCTCGCGCGAGGAGTATCAGGGCTATATTGATATAGCAAGATCGGTCCTAAAGGGCGATTTACGACCCGTGAGGAGCTACCTCGAAGGCGAGATGATGCGTGCGGCTACCGAGCTCAAATTCGAGCTTGCAGCACGATATAAGGCTCGTTTAGATGCACTCGAACGTTATGCAAGCCGTTCGGTGATTGTGAGTGCCAAGATGGGGGATGTGGATATCTTCTCGTTGTTGATTGATGATGACGAGGCGTACTGCAACTTCTTGCGTGTCCGCAACGGTTCCATTACTGCGGTGCATACGGTGACTATTGCCGTAGGAGTCGAGAGTGACGAACGCGATATTATGACTCTTGGCATTCAGCACATAAAGGAGAGTATTGCCGGTGAGTTGGCGCAGGAGGTACTGGTATCGGTGTTGCCGTACGAGGAGCTCTTCGAGGGTGTGCATTTCTCGGTGCCGAAGAGGGGTGAGAAGCACGATTTGCTGGATTTCTCCCTACGCTCGGCAAAGACAACACGTGCCGAACGACTCAAGAATCTCGAAATTCACAACCCTGCACGTCATACAGACCGACTGATGGAGGCTATGCGACGCGAGTTGCGATTGACGAAGGAGCCGCGACATATAGAGTGTTTCGATAACTCCAACCTGCAGGGTACCAATCCTGTGGCATCGTGTGTGGTCTTTCGTGACGGAAAACCTGCACGCAAAGAGTATCGTCACTTCAATATAAAGACAGTAGTTGGCGCAGACGACTTTGCCTCTATGCGCGAGATTTTGACACGTCGCTACTCGCGACTATTGGAGGAGGGTGCCGAACTGCCCGATTTGATAGTTGTCGATGGTGGTAAAGGTCAGCTCTCGAGCGCCTATGCCGTGCTGCAGGAGTTGGGAATTGACGACAGAGTGCCAATCGTAGGCTTAGCAAAGAGGTTGGAAGAGGTGTTCTATCCGAACGATCCGATGCCGTACTATCTGAGTCGCACGGGCGAGCCTCTAAAGGTGATCTGCCACATCCGCGACGAGGCGCACCGTTTCGGTATTACGCACCATCGCAATCGCCGTAGCAAGAATTTTATCAAGACAGGTTTGGAGGGGATTGAAGGTGTTGGTGATAAGAGCATTACAGCTCTATTACGACACTTCCGTACTGTGTCGAATATACGTAAAGCTCCACTCGAGGAGATTGCCAAAATAGTGGGACAATCGAGGGCGGTTAAGGTGGTTGAACATCTTACAAAAATGGCTGATCAAAATTGATTTGACCAGCCATTGCTATCTCCTAATTATTGAACGAAAGTTCATCCGATGAGGTGTCTATTACTATTGGTTTCGACTTATCGACCTTACCCGCCAAAATACGCTTGGACAACTCGTTGATTACCTCTCGCTGAATTACTCGCTTGACAGGTCGTGCGCCATATGCTGCATCGTAGCCGACGCGGGCAATCCACTTGCGGGCAGCATCGGTAACACGCAACTCTATGCCGCTCTGCTTGAGCATCTTGTGTATGATGCCGAGCTGAATATCCACAATCTGCAGGATATCCTTCTCGGTGAGTGGCTCGAACATTACAATCTCGTCGATACGGTTCAAAAACTCGGGTTTGAGTTGCTGTTTCAGCTGTTCGATCACCTCGTTGCGCGTCTGCTCGACCACCTCTTCCGTAACTTCGCCTTTTTCGCTCAGTGCGCGAGAGAAGCGCTCCTGAATGGTGAAGGCTCCCATATTCGATGTCATAATAATTATGGTGTTGCGGAAATCGACTGTACGACCCTTGTTGTCGGTCAAACGACCATCGTCAAGCACCTGCAGGAGGATGTTGAATACGTCGGGGTGAGCCTTCTCGATCTCGTCGAGCAGTACCACAGAGTAAGGCTTACGTCGCACAGCCTCGGTGAGCTGTCCGCCCTCGTCATAACCAACATATCCCGGAGGCGCTCCAACTAAACGAGATACGGCGTGTCGCTCCTGATATTCGCTCATATCTATTCGCGTCATCATATTCTCGTCGTTGAATAGGAACTCTGCTAAGGCGCGTGCCAACTCGGTCTTTCCCACTCCCGTCGAGCCGAGGAAGATGAACGAGCCGATAGGCTTGCGGGCATCCGATAGACCGGCACGAGCTCGACGCACCGCATCCGATACGACACCTATTGCCTGCTCCTGACCGACCAC
>JAZNHC010000004.1:0-6632 GCA_045576755.1 Alistipes sp. | reverse complement strand
CCTTTATCGACGACGACGAGACCATCAACAAAGGCTTTATCTCGGCATATATCGACCTCTTTAACAACCACGGAGCCTTCGCAGGTGCCGGAGCCATAGAGGTACGCTACGACAAGGCACGTCCGAAGTGGATGTCGCACTACACCGAGAAGATGATTGGCAACCCTATCAACCTCGGCAACAAGATTACCACAATCACAAGCACGATAACCCCCGCAGGAGGAAATATGGCATTCAACCGCGAGATATTCACCCTTTACGGAGGCTTCGACACCGAACTCGGACGCAAAGGGTCGCAGCTGCTCGGTGGCGAGGAGAATGAGTTGTATGACCGTCTTCGCAACCTCGGTGAACGCGTATACTACGCACCTAACGCAATTGTCTATCACCACATTGCCGAACATAAGCTCACTGCCGAGTACTTCGATAAACTCGCCTATGGCGTAGGTGTAAGCAAACGTCGCAGAGCCGAGAAGTATGGCACCGAGCTCAAACTATACAAGGACGAGAAGTCGAAGCGCATCTACACCTTGATTCTTGCTGCGCTCTACTCCCTAACCTTCCAATTCTCGAAGGCATCGTGGCTGTTGCGTATGCGTCGCGGCATTGCAAAGGGAGTGTTCGAAAGCTAAATCAGCACATATTGATAACGAAAAAAGTCTGCATATTGTGCAGACTTTTTTCTGTATTCAGCCCCCCCCCATTTCTCGTCAGAAGGCGTGAGATGTAATACATCGTAAAAGAGAAGTCCTCAGGATAGTACTTTAGCGTACAGCCCGAGGACTCTTACTTTTAACGATGTGCCGCAGATTGCGACTTATCACGAGAAATTATTCAGCCTTGCCGTCAGAACCAAGTACCTCTTTAATCTTGTGGATGTACTGCTTCTTCATGTTCTCACGTGCAGGACCGAGATACTTACGTGGGTCGAACTCTGCGGGGTTTACTGCAAATACCTCACGGATAGCTGCGGTCATAGCAAGACGCGAGTCAGAGTCGATGTTGATCTTGCAAACTGCGCTCTTAGCAGCCTTGCGGAGCTGCTCCTCAGGAATACCTACGGCAGCCTTCAATGCACCACCATACTTATTGATAGTCTCAACCTCCTCCTGCGGAACCGACGACGAACCGTGAAGAACGATAGGGAAGCCAGGGAGCTCCTTCTCGATAGCTGCGAGAACATCGAATGCCAATGGTGGCGGTACGAGGCGACCTGTCTGTGGATCTACTGTGCACTGCTCAGGAGTAAACTTGTAAGCACCGTGCGAAGTACCAATCGAGATAGCCAAAGAGTCGCAACCTGTCTTAGTTACGAAATCAACAACCTCCTCAGGCTTGGTGTAGTGGCTCTCCTCAGCAACCACCTCATCCTCGACACCTGCCAATACGCCGAGCTCGCCCTCAACGGTAACACCGTACTGGTGAGCGTAATCAACAACCTTCTTTGTGAGAGCTACGTTCTCATCATAAGGGAGGTGCGAACCGTCGATCATAACCGACGAGAAGCCCATATCGACACACGACTTGCAAGTCTCGAACGAATCACCGTGGTCGAGGTGAAGAACGATCTGTGGCTTCTCCCAACCGAGCTCCTTTGCATACTCAACAGCACCCTCAGCCATATAGCGAAGGAGAGTCTGGTTTGCATAGTTACGAGCACCCTTCGAAACCTGAAGGATAACAGGCGACTTAGTCTCTGCCGAAGCCATAATGATAGCCTGCAACTGCTCCATGTTGTTGAAGTTGAAAGCTGGGATAGCGTAGCCACCCTCTACTGCCTTAGCGAACATCTCCTTGGTGTTCACAAGACCCAATTCCTTGTACGAAATCATAGTTTTTTCTGTTTTATATTTGAGAAATAAAATGACTTAATCTAAATCGCGTCAAAGGTACTAATTTTTTTTGAAAAAATAGTCTAAAAAGCTAAATTATATATAAAGGTAGCAGCTATCAAGAGCGGAGCCACCCATTTCAGCAGAAAGACCAACACACCGAAAAGCGGCGCACGGAGCGTTCCTTGATTGGATATCTCTCCTCTGAAGATCTTTCTGTCGAGATACCATCCTGCAAAGATGCAGGTAAACAATCCTCCGAGAGGCATCAGCACATCGGCTGTTATCATATCGAAGAAGTCGAAGCAGGCTCCCCACACCAAACAGCAGATCGAGGCTGCGACAGATATGGTTGTAGCAATGAGCGCACTCTTTTGACGCGAAAGGCTGTGATGCTCCTGAAAATATTCGGTCAAAACCTCGTGGAAAGTGATTGTCGAGGTGAGTGCCGCCAATGCTATAAGCAGGAAGAAGAGAGCCGACCAAAACTCCGGCATCGACATATCCTTAAAGACGAAAGGCAGTGTCTCGAAGATAAGCGTAGGTCCCTGCGTAGGCTCCAATCCTTCAACGCTGAATACAGCCGGAAATATAACCATACCCGAGAGTACCGCCACAAGAAATGTCATCATCGATGCCGACCATGCAGTTGTCGAGAGGTTTGTTCCCTTCTTGAAGTAGGATGAGAAGGTTATCAGACAGCCCAAGCCAATCGAAAGCGAGAAAAACGCCTGGCCGATAGCGCTGATAATGGTCTGCATATTAAATGCCTTGGCAAAATCGGGCTTAAAAAAGAACTCGTAACCCTCGCGCGCTCCGGGCATCATCGCTGCACGCAGTGCAATGGCGATCAACATCACAAAGAGTATCGGCATAACCCACTCTGCCGTGCGCTCCAATCCCTGACGAACGCCTCGCGCCACCACAATATGTGTAATCACAATGAAGAGCATCGTATAGAGAGGTTCCTGCCACGAATCTGTAAAGTTTACAAATATGGAGTGAAACTCCTCGCCCGAATAGAGAGTGCCATTAATCGACGCCACGAAGTAGTAGAGCGACCATCCTGCCACTATATAGTAAAATCCCGAGATAAGTGTCGAGACGATGATGCTGTTGTAGCCGAGCGGTTTCCACCACTTTGAAAATTGTGCATAAGCCTTTACAGGACCCTTGCGCGTGTAAGTACCAATGGTAAATTCCGATAACATCACAGGTATACCAAGAATTAGCACACACAGAAGATAGAGCAGTACAAAAGCTCCACCACCGTTCTCGCCTGCGATATAGGGAAATCGCCAGATACTTCCCAAGCCTATCGCGCTGCCTGCGGCGACCAATGCTGCTCCTATTTTACTACCAAACGAACTATTATTTTCCTCTCTCATATAACCCAAACCTTTCACCTACGTACTCGTCTTTGTCTAACCCTTGAGTACAACACTCACCCGCTTCACTTTACCTCCCAGCGGTGGAGCAATTTTTGTAACCCTGCACTCCGTTTCGCAGATTTGCGGAAAGCGGCTATGCAAAGCCCCAATAATATTTTGAGCCACACGCTCGATGGTATGTTGTGTGTGCTGCATCTGCTCGCGCACCACCTCATACACCGTCAGATAGTTTACCGCTTTTGTCACATCGTCATCCTCGGCAACCGTTCCCAGTTCGGTTGTGATTCGCAACGACACCTCAAAGTGGCTACCCGTCTGCTGTTCTAAAGCGTAGCAACCATGGAAGGCATGGAAATCCATGCCCTCCAACTCGATTGTATATAACTTCGCGCTCACTACTCTACGGTTACAAGATAGTAGTTCTTCTTACCGCGCTGTACCAAGATATACTTCTCGGCAATCAGATCTTCGGCAGTAACCACACGCTGAATATCCGCAACCTTCTCCTTGTTGAGCGATACGCCACCGCCCTGAATCATCTTGCGGCACTCGCCCTTCGATGGAAAGATGGAGGATTTATCGGCACAAAGGTCGATAACCGAGCAACCCAAATCCTCCTTCGACACCTTAAACTGAGGTACACCCTCGAACACCTGCAATAGAGTCTGCTCATCGAGTCGGTGCAACGCCTCCGAGGTCGATTGTCCGAAGAGGATCTGCGATGCCTCGACAGCCTTTTCGTACTCCTTGCGCGAGTGAATCATTGTGGTAACCTCCTCCGCCAAACGCTTCTGCAATATACGCAAATGTGGTGCCTCGTCGTGCTCGGCAATCAAACTTTCGATTGTTTCGCGATCAAGCAAGGTGAAGATCTTGATGTATCGTTTTGCATCGTCGTCGCTCACATTCAACCAGAACTGATAGAACTTATAAGGCGAAGTATAACGAGCATCCAACCACACGTTACCGCTCTCGGTCTTGCCAAACTTTGTTCCGTCTGCCTTGGTGATAAGTGGACAGGTGATAGCAAATGCCTCAGCCTCCGAGCCGAGTTTACGACGGATAAGCTCTGTTCCGGTGGTGATATTTCCCCACTGATCCGCACCACCAAGCTGCAACTTACAGTCCATAGTCTGGTAGAGGTGCAAGAAGTCGTAGCCCTGCAACAACTGATATGTAAACTCGGTGAACGACATGCCGTCGCCCTCGCCATTGAAGCGCTTCTTAACCGAATCTTTCGCCATCATATAGTTTACGGTAATGCACTTACCGATCTCGCGTGCGAAATCGAGGAACGAGAACTCCTTCATCCAATCGTAGTTATTGACCATTACGGCAGCGTTCTCGGCATCCGAATCGAAATCGATAAGACGAGCCAGCTGCGCCTTGCTCGCCTCCTGATTGTGGCGCAAAGCCTCCTCATTCAAGAGGTTACGTTCCTGCGACTTACCCGAAGGATCACCGATCATTCCCGTTGCGCCACCAACCAAAGCGATTGGACGGTGTCCGCACATCTGCAAGTGTTTCAATATCATAACGCCCACCAAGTGACCAATGTGCAACGAATCGGCAGTAGGGTCAATACCAAGGTAAGCGGTTGTCATCTCCTTTGCAAGTTGCTCCTCGGCACCAGGCATAATAGTATGAATCATACCGCGCCACTGCAACTCCTCAACAAAATTTTTTCTTGACATATCTCAATATATTTTATAATCTATTCAACATCAATATCAAATGCTTTCTGCATATAATCGAACTCGGGCATAACCTTGCGAATATGGTCCACCCTGTCTTCGAGCTTTATGGGTTTCAACTTAAAGTGCATCTCGCGTATCTCGATCTTCATATCGAGAGCGCCTTTCACACCCGCCTCCTCGGCTATGGCAGTCAGGATTTCGTATCGCTGCCCCACCAACTCATCTCGCAAAGCCTCGGACGGCACCGCCAATTTAACCACATTGTCCTCGAACTCTATACTCTCGAAAGCCGAGACAAATCGAGGTCTATCGGCGCACATCTTCTTCACAATCTCCTCCTTTGCCTGCATCATCTTAGCCTCACTCGCAGGGTCCACTACGATATGAGTGCTCTTGCCCTCGCCATCCACCGGATTTGAGACCTTATCGAGCAAAGACGCTATCGAACCACCAAACAGTACCGAGGTCTTAGGCTTTGCCCCTACCGTCTGAGCCGGAACAGCGGACTGTGGTGTCGTTTCTACTGCAACGGTAGCCGTTGCCGGTTTAACGGTTGGCACCTGCTCCGTTATTGGTTGAGGAGTTGGCGCAGGTGCTACCGTAGGTTGTGGCGTAACAGGCTGTGGTGCAGGTGCAGGTGCAGATTGCGTTTGCACAGTCGCAACACCCTGGTTTTTAGGCGCATCCAAGTCGGGCAGTGTGTATTTAGCCTCGATTGGAGCCGTCAGTTCATTGTTTTTTTTTTCGCCGAGTGTCGAAATTTTCATCAGCGTAAGTTCGACAAGCAGGCGCTGCGAGGACGAGGTCCGTAATTTGGAATCAGCCTCTGTCAGGAGCGATATTGCACCGAAGAGAAACGCCGGCTCACATATTGCAGCCTGCTGGCGATACTTTTCGAGCAACGAACCCGTATATTCGATCAACGATATCGCCGGACCTTTCGCAACGAGCAGGTCGCGGAAGTGCTGATTTAATCCACTCATAAATATCTGTCCCGAGAAACCTTTCGACAATACGGCATCGTACTCCAACAATGCATTGACATAGTCGCCACGCAGGAGCAGCTCGGTGAAGCGGAAATATGTCTCGTAGTCGAGGACATTCAGCGTGGCTGCCACTGCACGATATTCTAACTTTGTACCGCAGAATGACACCGCCTTATCAAACATCGACAACGCATCACGCATACCGCCATCCGCCTTCTGGGCTATGAGGTTGAGCGATTCATCATCCGCCTCCACTCCCTCGTTTTGGGCGATATATCGCAGATATCCTACTGCATCCTCGACACGGATACGGTTGAAGTCGTATATCTGGCAACGCGAAAGGATTGTCGGGATAATCTTATGTTTCTCGGTTGTTGCGAGGATGAAGATCGCGTGCTTAGGCGGCTCCTCCAAAGTTTTAAGGAAGGCATTAAACGCTGCCGACGAGAGCATATGAACCTCATCGATGATGAATACGGAGTACTGTCCTATTTGTGGAAGTACACGCACCTGCTCGATAAGGTTGCGAATATCCTCCACCGAGTTGTTCGACGCAGCATCCAACTCGTGGATATTGAGCGAGCGATTCTCGTTGAACGAGAGGCACGAGTCGCACTTATCGCACGCTTCGGCGCCCACAGGATGAAGGCAGTTTATCGCCTTGGCAAATATTCGCGCACAGGTCGTCTTACCCACGCCGCGAGGTCCGCAAAAGAGGTAGGCGTG
>JAZNHC010000003.1:0-2908 GCA_045576755.1 Alistipes sp. | reverse complement strand
GGCGAGGTTTTTGAAGAAAGTACACAAGTTAACTTTAACAAGCGGATACATTTTTTGCCCGAGAGTACAAAAGTGCGCGGAGAGGGCGAGTTATCCGAAGCGGTGTAAAAGTGAAGAGATTTTTAACCTACATAGCAACATTACTACTTGTCGTTCTGCCGGCTTCTGCTCAAGAGAAGTTGGTGGAGTGCCGTCTTGTTATTGATATACCGTTCTACGTTTCTGGCCACGCTGAAAAGCACATCCGTTACGACATCGACTCTCTCGCCTTAGTTAAGTCCTTGCAGGATCTGCAACTCATTAACAACGACATCAACACCACCATCAAGAGCGTCGAGTTCTATAGCTCAGTTTCGCCTGAGGGATCGTATAAGTTCAACAAAAGACTCGGCAAGAAGCGTATCGAGACTGTTGAGCGCATCATTCGTCGTTATCTTCAGATACCCGAGAACGTGCCTGTGACCTACACCGAGCGATTGATTCCTTGGGAGGATTTTCTTTTGCCTACAATCGAGGCGGACACCACATTGGCGCATCGTGACGAGTTGCTTCGCCTTATCAATGACAGCCCACGAAAAAATCGTCGAACTTCTCTTATGCGCGCGCGAGGAGGTAAACTTTGGAAAGTTGTTAAGCGTGAGTACTTTAAGCACATGCGTAAGGGTGGTGCAATCATAATCGTCGAGCGTGTTACCTACGAGGATATGGTCACCGAGAATTCTCCAAAGATCACATTCTCGAACGGAGTTCCTGGTGTAGAGGTCTCCGAGCTTAACTTCCCTGGTCACGAGGAGGATGCAAAGAGAGATTCGCTCGCATCGCAGTACGACAAGAACAAGTTCAACCACGGCCTGTTGGTAAAGACCAACGCATTGGGTTGGGGCTTGGCAATCAGCAACATAGCGATCGAGGCGGACATTGCAAAGCATTGGTCTATCTCAATTCCGGTATACTACTCGGCATGGAACTATTCCAAACCGACAGTCAAGTTCCGTACATTCCTCATTCAACCGGAGGTAAGATACTGGCTCAAAGAGAATAACACGGGCTTCTTTGCAGGTGCGCACTTCGGACTCGCATATTATAACGTAGCTGTTGATGGCCTTACTCGTTATCAGGACCACAACGGTAAGTCGCCTGCACTCGGAGGTGGTATCAGCATAGGTTACCGTCTTCCACTCTCGAAGAAGCACGAGAATTGGAAGATCGAGTTCACTATTGGTGCCGGCGCATACAGCTTGTACTACGACACATTCTACAATGTAGAAAATGGTCGTCTCTACGGCACACACCGCAAGACATATTGGGGCATAGATAATGCTGCCATAAATATATCGTATCGTTTTAACCTTGACAAACGCAAGAAATGAAAGAGATAATGCGCTACATATCGATATGTGTGCTATCGCTTCTTGCGATTGTCGGTTGTGATGTGCACGAGTTCCCGGATCCAAAGAGCGATGAGTTGGTTCCTTTCACTCTGCACCTCAATTTCGACCCCGAGATGCCGCTCTACGACACCATTCGTTACGACGCGATGGGCATCTTCACTCGTGATGCGGAGACAGGTACCAAGGTGCCTATCAACCAGCATGATATTCGTTACACGATCAAGGCGTATCGTACTGATAATGTGATTGGTGAGAGCCGTATTCCAGACACCACATTCGTATTCACCAGATCTCTCTCAGACGATCTCGACTATGTAGTTAATTTCAGCATCCAGGAGGGAACATACGATTTCCGCGTATGGTGCGACTACGTGTTGCAGGGTACTACAACGGATAAATACTACACTACCAGCTCCTTCGATAAGATTCAGGTCAAGATGATCAAGAACACCGAGGGCTTCGAGATTGAGAAGGAGTACATGAACCAAAATGGTGAAAAGGTTGTCGAGCTAATGAAGCCAGACAGTATTCTTGCCGGTAGCAGCGACTATCACGATGCATTCAGAGGCTCAACCAAGGATAGTAAGGTCATCAACCCTAAGTATTATAAAGGTGAGGTTGTAAGCACAATCAAGAACTGTGACACCGTAAATCTCATCCGACCACTCGGTAAGTATATATTCATCTCTACCGACGTAGAGCACTTCATGACACGCTTGGCAAAAAAGATGCAGAAGAGCGGCAAGTTGTCGGCAAGCAGCGATTTCGAGGCACTCAATAAGGTGATGAGCGAGTTCAACGCTGATCAATTCCGAGTAATATTCCGTTACGGATTGTGGAGACCATACTACTTCAATATGTTCACCGACAAACCTGGCTCTTCATGGAGTGAGAACGACTTCTTCAAGGAGCCATATAACGACAAGTACGACAGAGAGCACGAGTTGATTTTCGAGAGCCGTATGGTATATGACCCGGATCGTAAAGAGATGATGCTCGGATTTGACTACCTGATTGTAAACGGTGCCATGGGATATGTAAACAATGTCTCAGTGGAGGTATACGATATGGAGGACGGTGAGTTGATGTCGCGTTCGAAGCCTATCGACATCAGATACCTGCGCAGCAAGAAGACTATCATTACCGGAGAGTTCCTTACATCGGTTGCGTCCGGTGGAGTATCAATCTCACCAGGATACGATGGTCCTGACTATCAAGTTCCGGTTGCTCCTCTAAACTACACTATGGAGATACGATAAATAGAGTTATACCTATATATATAAATATAGAACAAACACAAACATTATTAACTTTATAAAACTCACAAATTACTATGAAAAAGATTTTCTTCGGACTTTTGGCTATTGTAGCAATGGTTGCTACATCGTGCCAGCAGGAGACTGATCTCGCGGTGAATGGCGGCGCAGCTACCGTTTCGTTCCAGATCGAGGCTCCGCAGATGAGCCGTGCTTTCAGTGATGGTTCTACTGCTACCGTTTTGCAGTATGCTGTTTATG
>JAZNHC010000002.1:0-4871 GCA_045576755.1 Alistipes sp. | reverse complement strand
GACCAATCCGTATCGGTCAGGGCGTAGAGTTCGACTACTCGACAGTACACTCGATTTGGGCTATCCGCGAGGCGGGATATGAGGCTATCATCATCAATAATAACCCAGAGACCGTTTCGACAGACTTTACCATCTCGGACAAGCTCTACTTCGAGCCACTCACGGTGGAAAATGTAATGAACATTATCCGTTTGGAACAACCTAACGGAGTTATCGTAACCCTTGGTGGTCAGACTGCTATCAACCTCGCAAAACCTCTTGCAAAGATGGGTGTAAAGGTTGTAGGAACAGGCATAGAGGCTATCGACAATGCAGAGGATAGAAAGCTCTTCGAGGCAATTATGCGTAAGGTCGGTATTCCTCAGCCAAAGGCTAAGGCTGTGACTGATATCGAGGAGGGCGTCGAGGCTGCTGCCGAGATTGGTTACCCTGTATTGGTACGTCCAAGCTTCGTATTGGGAGGTCGTGCAATGCAGATTGTCGGCAACGAGCAGGCTTTGCGCCACTACTTGCACAATGCGGTAGAGGTGTCGGAGGATTCGCCTGTCCTGGTCGATAAGTATATTATGGGTAAGGAGGCTGAGGTTGATGCTATCTGCGATGCTGAGGGAAATGTATTCATCCCGGGTATTATGGAGCACGTCGAGCACACCGGAGTCCACTCAGGAGACTCGATTAGCGTTTATCCTTCATTCTCGCTCAGTCAGGCAGTTAAGGACAAGATGATAGATTACACTGTACGCCTTGGTCGTGCAATCGGCATCATCGGTCTTTACAATATTCAGTTTATAGTCGATAGCGAGGATAAGGTCTACGTAATTGAAGTAAATCCTCGTTCATCGCGTACTGTGCCATTCCTTTCAAAATCTACAAATGTCCCTATGGCAAAGATTGCTACACGCGTAATGCTCGGAGAGTCATTGCCTTCGCAGGGTATCACAAGTGTATACGGAGTAGAGCGTAAGCGTCACTTCGTGAAGGCTCCGGCTTTCTCGTTTGCAAAGATCAAGGGCGTAGATTCGTATCTCTCGCCAGAGATGAAGTCTACGGGAGAGGCTATCGGCTACGACGATTCACTCACTCGCGCACTCTACAAGTCGTTGCAGGCATCGGGTATGACGGTTGTAAACTACGGTACCGTATTATTGACAATCGCAGATAAGGACAAGGAGGCGGCATTACCACTTATCCGTCGTTTCTATAACCTCGGTTTCAACCTTGAAGCCACCGCAGGTACAGCATCGTTCTTGCGTGAGCACGGCCTGCGTACACGTTTGTTACGCAAGATATCGGAGGGTAGCGACGATATTGTCAGGACACTGTCAAAGGGCCACGTAAGCTACGTAATCAATACAATTGATGTAAATCAACACAACACTCGCCTCGACGGATACGAGATTCGTAACGCTGCGGTAGAGAACAATGTGTCGATTATTACGGCACTCGAAACGGTGAGCGCACTGCTCGATGTTTTGGAGGAGATTACGCTCGGAGTATCGACAATCGATGCGGAGTATAACGCAAAATAGAGCTCCATATATGCAAAGGGTACTATTAACCGTGACTAAAAACGAGGCTCTGACACCTCTCATCTACAAGATGCAACTTGCAGGCGATGTGTCAGGTGTCACTCGTGCAGGACAATTTGTCGAGATTGCGCTCGACGGATTCTATCTCCGCCGTCCAATCTCGGTGTGCAATTACGATGAATGCGAGCTTACTATTATATATAAAGTAGTAGGCAAAGGTACAGATCTGATGTCGCAAATGGCGGAGGGCACACAGTTGGATGTGCTGACAGGTCTTGGCAACGGCTTCAACACCGAACAAGAGTGCGAAAAACCGCTCCTTGTAGGCGGTGGAGTAGGCGTACCGCCACTTTATCGACTTACACGAGATTTGATTGCTCGAGGCAAGGATGTAACCGTCGTGCTTGGTTTTAACACCGAATCGGAGATCTTCTACGCAGAGGAGTTCGAATCTTTGGGCGCAAAGGTTATAGTTGCTACCGCAGACGGCTCTGAGGGAGTCAAAGGCTTTGTTACAGACGCCATCCGCGAAAGTGGGGTAGATGCGGATTATTTCTATTCGTGTGGTCCGCTACCGATGTTGAAAGCCCTATGCAACGTGCTCGAAATCGACGGTGAAATATCGCTTGAGGAACGTATGGGATGTGGTTTTGGTATCTGTATGGGATGTTCAATACAGACAACAAAGGGAGCTAAGCGCGTCTGCAAAGATGGTCCCGTATTTAAGAAGGAGGAGGTTATATGGTAAGAGATCTTTCGGTTGAGTTGTGCGGTGTTGCACTCGACAATCCCGTAATTCCGGCAAGTGGAACTTTTGGCTTCGGCAAGGAGATGTCGGAGGTATACGACATAAATATCCTCGGTTCAATATCTTTTAAGGGAACTACTCGCGATGCTCGTTTCGGAAATCCTACTCCGCGTATAGCAGAGTGTCCGAGCGGACTTATCAACTCGGTAGGACTGCAAAATCCGGGTGTGGATGCGGTCATAGCACACGAACTGCCCGAGCTTCGCAAGATATTCCGTAAACCGATTATCGCTAATATCAGTGGTTTTTCGATAGAAGAATATGTGGAGTGCTGTTCGAAGTTGGACAAGGAAGAGCAAGTAGCAATATTGGAGGTGAATATTTCGTGTCCTAATGTCCACAACGGAGGCATGGCATTCGGAACATCACCCGAATCGGCTGCAGCTGTCACAAAGGCGGTTAAGGCTGTCACAACAAAGCCTGTATTCATTAAGCTATCACCAAATGTTACCGATATCGTAGCAATAGCAAAGGCGTGCGAAGAGGCTGGTGCTGACGGTATTACATTGATCAACACGATGCTCGGTATGCGTATAGACATTGCTCGACGCAAGCCGGTTATCGCCAACAAGATGGGTGGCTTCTCGGGAGCTGCCATCTTCCCGATTGCCGTCAGAATGGTCTATCAGGTGGCTCAAGCCGTTAAAATTCCGGTTATCGGATGTGGCGGTGTTAGTTCGGCGGAGGATGTTATAGAGATGATGATGGCAGGTGCAACGGGCGTACAGGTAGGTGCAGAAAATCTGCGAAACCCATACGCTTGCAAGGAGATAATCGAGGCATTGCCAATGGTTATGGAGCGACTCGGCATCGAGAAATTGAGTGATATAATTGGAATAATTGAATAAAACAGAATAAGTTATGGCAAAAGATGTAATTATAGCGTGCGATTTCAGCAGCAAGGAGCAGACGCTCTCTTTCTTGGATAAATTCACAGGTCGCAAGCCATTCGTAAAGATCGGTATGGAGTTGTTCTACGCCGAGGGTCCGGCAATTGTACGCGAGATTAAGGCTCGCGGTCACAAGATCTTCCTTGACCTCAAGTTGCACGACATTCCAAACACTGTGCGCAAGGCAATGAGTGTTCTTTCGTGTCTTGATGTGGATATGTGCAATGTTCACGCTGCAGGCACCGTCGATATGATGCGTGCTGGATTGGAGGGACTCACACGCGAGGATGGCACTCGTCCATTGTTGATTGCCGTAACACAGCTCACCTCGACCAGCGAGGAGCGTATGCAGAAGGAGTTGCTTATCGATGCAACCATCAACGACTGTATCGCAAAATATGCCGAGAATGCGAAGGAGGCAGGTTTGGATGGTGTAGTTTGCTCGCCACTTGAGGCCTCGCTCGTAAAGGAGCACTGCGGTAAGGAGTTCTTTACAATCACTCCGGGTGTGCGCTTTGCCGACAGTTCGAAGGATGACCAGGTGCGTATTATGACACCTGCACAGGCTCGTACCATCGGTTCGGACTACATTGTTGTAGGTCGTCCAATCACCGCAGCCGAAGATCCTGTTGCAGCATACGAGCGTTGTTGCAAAGAGTTTTTAGAGGAGTAATAACGAATAAAAAATAGATAACTATGGAGAAGAAAATTGCAAAAGAGTTACTTTCGATTAACGCAGTATTTTTGCGTCCCGAGCAGCCATTTACTTGGGCAAGCGGCATCAAGAGTCCGATCTATTGCGATAACCGTCTTATCTTGACTGCACCGCGCGTTCGTGAGCAGGTAGAGGCGGGTTTGGCAGAGTTGGTAAAGAAGCACTATCCCGAGTGTGAGGTACTGATGGGTACATCAACTGCAGGTATTGCACACGCAGCTATTGTTGCTACAATTCTCGACTTGCCAATGGGTTATGTACGTAGCGGAGCGAAAGACCACGGACGTACCAACCGCATCGAAGGCAAATTGGAGAAGGGACAGAAGGTCGTTGTTGTCGAAGATCTGATATCGACAGGAGGATCGTGCATCGAGGTTGTAGACGCTCTACGTGATGCAGGAGCAGACGTTCTCGGTATTGTCAGCATCTTCACATACGGCATGAAGCGCGGTATTGAGCGTATTGCCGAGGCTAACACTATGAACTACTCGCTCTCAAATCTCGACGCACTTGTAGAGGTCGCTGCCGAGGAGGGATATATCGCTTCGGAGTGGAAGGAGCGTATCCTCGCGTTCCGTAACAACCCAAGTGACGAAAGTTGGATTAAATAAACCTAAACCCCTACTACTATGAAACACCTAATAGACCCAACCGATCTCTCGCGTCAGGAGACCGACGAGATAGTTGCTTTGGCACAAGATATTATTGCTAATCGCCAGAAGTACAGCGAGGTATGCAAGGGCAAGAAGTTGGCAACACTCTTCTACGAGCCTTCGACACGTACCCGCTTGAGCTTTACTGCTGCAATGATGGAGCTGGGAGGTAATGTTCTCGGATTCTCGGATGCAAACTCCTCGTCGGTAAGCAAAGGTGAGACCGTTGAAGATACCGTTCGCGTAGTTGGCTGCTTTGCCGATATTATCGCTATG
>JAZNHC010000001.1:0-6089 GCA_045576755.1 Alistipes sp. | reverse complement strand
TTCTATTCTTGTGTTGAGCTGCCGGGACTCGAACCCAGAACGACAGAACCAAAATCTGCTGTGTTACCATTACACCACAGCTCAATCCGTTGCTCGTAAGCGGTTGCAAAGGTAATACATTTTTCTAAAACTACAACATTTTTTTTGAAAATATCGCACTTTATATGTAAGGTTGAAAAAATGTTAATAATTGCAATATTGCATATACATTCTATAATAATAGAAAAGAGTACCTTTACAACCGAAAATGCGAATACAACAATAACTAAAATATAAAAATGAAAAAAGTAGACGTAGTACTCGGCCTTCAGTGGGGCGACGAGGGTAAAGGAAAGGTTGTCGATGTATTGACTCCTAATTATCAGGCAATTGCTCGTTTTCAGGGTGGTCCTAATGCTGGTCACTCATTGAAGTTCGAGGGCAAAAGTTTTGTGTTGCACACAGTACCTTCGGGCATCTTCCGCGATGGCACAACCAACATCATTGGCAATGGCGTAGTAATCGATCCGGTTATTCTCGCAGAGGAGATTGCCGATATCGAGAAGATGGGCGTAAACGTTGCCGAGCGCATGGTAGTTTCGAAGCGTGCTCACCTTATTCTTCCTACCCACCGTATGCTCGACGCTGCAAGCGAGGCTGCAAAGGGAAAGACCAAGATTGGCTCAACATTGAAGGGTATCGGTCCGACTTATATGGACAAAACAGGTCGTAACGGTTTGCGTGTAGGCGACATCTTGATGCCTGATTTCGAGGAGCGCTACAACACTTTGAAGGCAAAACACGAGGAGATGTTGCGTCAGTACGCCTTCACATACGACATTGCAGAGTATGAGAAGGAGTGGTTCAAGGGTATCGAGGCTTTGCGTCGTTTCAAGTTTGTTGATAGCGAGCAGCTTGTAAATGAGGCTCTCAAAAACGACACTCCTATCTTGGCAGAAGGCGCACAGGGCTCATTGCTCGATATCGACTTCGGAACATATCCTTATGTAACATCGTCAAATACACTCTGCTCGGGTGTATGTAGCGGTTTAGGTGTAGCTCCAACACGTATTGGCAATGTATACGGAATCTTCAAGGCTTACTGCACCCGCGTAGGTAGTGGACCATTCCCAACCGAGTTGTTCGACACCACAGGCGAGACACTTCGCCAGATTGGCAACGAGTTCGGTGCAACAACAGGCCGTCCACGTCGTTGCGGATGGTTGGATTTGGTTGCATTGAAGTATACCGTTATGATGAACGGCGTAACAGAGCTTATCATGATGAAGAGCGACGTTTTGAACGAGTTCTCAACTATTAAGGTGGCTGTAGGTTACGAGCTGAATGGCAAGCAGTTGGATTATTTCCCATACGAGTGCACCGACGATATCACTCCTATCTACAAGGAGTTTAAGGGATGGAATTGCGACATCTGCGGCGTTCGCAACTACGACGAATTCCCTGTTGAGTTCAAGGAGTATGTGGAGTTTATCGAGAAGGAGACAGGCGTACCTGTTAAGATCATCTCGGTAGGTCCGGACCGCGCAGAGACAATCATCCGATAAGATCAACCAGAAGAACAGTTAAAAAATCATAACAAGATGAAGATAGGAACTCCACTTACAAAGGTAGCCAAGAGAGCCCTTCTCTGTGGCTCGGGAGAGTTGGGCAAGGAGGTAGCACTCGAATTACAACGTTTTGGTGTCGAAGTTATCGCCCTTGACCGCTACGAGAATGCACCTGCGATGCAGGTGGCACACCGCAGCTATGTGCTTTCGATGCTCGATGGTGCGCGTTTGCGCGAGATTATTGAGACAGAGAAGCCGGATATTATTATTCCCGAGGTGGAGGCTATCGCAACACCCGTGCTTGTCGAGCTCGAAAAAGAGGGCTATCGTGTAGCTCCAACAGCTAATGCTGTATGGCTCACAATGAACCGCGAGGGCATTCGCCGTTTGGCTGCCGAAGAGTGCGGTTTGAAGACTACAGAGTATCGCTTTGCCGACAATCGCGAAGAATTCGAACAGGCTGTGTCAGAGATCGGTATCCCTTGTGTTGTAAAGCCAATTATGAGCTCATCGGGACACGGTCAATCAACCATTAAATGCGAGGCCGATATAGATAAATCTTGGCAAATTGCACAGGAGGGTGGGCGTGCCGGAGCAGGACGTGTAATCGTTGAGCGATTCGTGGATTTCGACTACGAAATTACACTTCTTACCGTTCGTCATATCGGAGGTACAACTCTGTTGGAGCCTATCGGTCACCATCAGGTTGATGGCGACTATCGCGAGTCGTGGCAGCCACAGCCTATGAGCGAAAAAGCGAGAGAGAAAGCACATGAGGTGGCGCGCACAATAACCGATGCCTTAGGAGGTTACGGAATCTTCGGAGTGGAGATGTTCATCAAGGGCGACGATGTGATTTTTAGTGAGGTTTCGCCTCGTCCGCACGACACCGGAATGGTGACTATGGCATCGCAGGATTTGTCGGAGTTTGCACTCCATGCTCGTGCCGTGTTAGGTTTGCCTATTCCTGCTGTCCGTTTTATCGCACCAAGCGCATCGAAGGCTATTGTTGTCGAGGGCGACACTGATAAAGTCGAGTTCGAACATATCGAAAAGGTGCTCGAAGAGGAGGGTGTTCAGATGCGAATTTTCGGAAAACCGGAGGTGGTTGGACATCGTCGTTTCGGTGTAATTTTGGCAACCGGAGTATCGATAGAGGATGCTTTGGCGAAGGCTGAGCGAGCATACGCAAAACTCGGAGTAAAAATTTTACCGCGATAGGTTGAAAAATTTGGATATTTACTTTGTAAATTCCAATTAAAATTATAAATTTGCACCTAAATAAATAATAGGGAATGAAGCGAATGGTTTTACTTACTATCAAGTGCTGCCCAACAAAGGGCTACGTGAGCGCACAAGTCGCCCCGCAGCCTTTGTTGTCAATTTCTCGCTACAACTATCCCATTTCTATTTTGACGCATTAACTGCTATCGGGCGACCTGTTTGGTCGCCCGTTTTGTAATAAAAAGGGCTGCAATGAGCAAAAAGAGTTTGCTAATCAAAAATGGAACGGTGGTTTCCGAAGGCATTAGTCGCAAGGCTGATGTGCTTGTCGTCAATGGCAAAATTGCGGAGATAGCAGAGAATATCGAGTGTGACGCTCAGACCGAAATATTTGATGCTGAAGGCTGTATAGTAACATACGGCTTGGCGGATGTTCACGTTCATCTACGCGAGCCGGGATACTCTGCGAAGGAGACTATCACCACCGGAACTCGTGCTGCAGCACGCGGAGGAGTGACAACTGTTTGTTCGATGCCTAATCTGCAACCTGCACCTGATGCACCGGAAACAATCGCTATCGAGCAGCAACTAATAGACGAGCAGGCTATTATCGAGGTGTTGCCTTTTGCTACAATATCCAAGGGACGTGCAAGACGCGAATTGGCAGACATAGAGGCGCTACGTCCACTCTCTGTGGGTTATTCAGACGATGGAAACGGCATACAGACCGAAGAACTAATGCGCGAGGCTATGCGTCGTATCTCGGCTGTAGACGGCATTATTGTAGCGCACTGCGAAGATGACTCGTTATTGCACGCAGGGTATATTCACGATGGCGAATATGCACGCAAGCACGGTCACAAGGGCATCTGCTCGGAAAGCGAGTGGGGACCAATCAAACGCGACGTAGAGCTTGCCGAGAAGGAGAACTGCCGCTATCACGTCTGCCACATTTCGACCAAGGAGAGCGTTGAGATCATCCGCAAGGCGAAAGCAAATTGCAACTTTATTTCGTGTGAAACGGCACCTCATTACCTCGTTTTGTGTGATGCAGACCTTAAGGAGGAGGGACGCTTCAAGATGAACCCTCCGTTGCGAGCTGCAGAGGATAGAGCTGCGCTGATTGAGGGTATCAAAGATGGCACGATTGAGGTGATTGCCACAGATCACGCACCTCACACTGCCGAGGAGAAATCTCGCGGATTGAAGGATAGCGCAATGGGAATTGTCGGCATAGAGACTTCGTTCGCGATATGTTACACGAACCTTGTTCGCAAGGGTATTATTACAATCGAGAAGTTGATTGCGCTGATGTCTGAGAATCCTCGACGCATATTCCGTTTAGGCGGAGCATTGCGAGTAGGAGAGATGGCCGACATTGCAGTATTCGATACAACAAAACCTTACACCATCGATACAGATGAGTTCCTTTCAATGGGTAAGGCTACACCTTTCGAGGGAGAAGAGGTCTACGGCAGGTGCTTGCTGACCTTGTTTAATGGCGAAAAGGTTTGGAGCGAAAACAAATAACAACAAAATATATAACAATGAAACAACCCGACAAAAAATTAGTTTTGGAGAACGGCCAAGAGTTCTATGGCTATGGTTTCGGTGCCGATGGTCAGGCGGTATGCGACATCGTATTCAATACCTCTATGGCTGGATATCAAGAAATTCTCTCGAATCCGTCATGTACCAATCAGATTGTTGTGATGACCTATCCGACAATCGGTAACTATGGTATCACTGACGAAGATTTCGAAGCAAGAAACCTTACCATAGGAGGTTTGGTTGTACGCGAGGAGTGCAAGACCCCGAGCAACTTCCGCTACACAAAGACCATTTCGGAGTTGATGGAGGAGTACTCAATCCCCGGCATCAGTGGAGTGGATACACGAATGCTCACACGTATTATTCGCGATTCGAAGAGCCGTCGTGCAGCAATCGTTTCGGCAGATATGCCTAAAGAGGAGGCGTTGGCGCTTATCGCTGCCACACCTGAGGACCACAACGCCGTGGAACGCGTAAGCTGTCGCAAGCGCTGGTACTCTCGCACGCCTAATCACCGTTTCGATGTGGTAATGGTTGATTGCGGTGCTAAGTTGAATGTAGTTCGTATGCTCAACAAGCAGGGCTGCAACGTAGTGATTGTGCCATTCAATACTCCAGCCGAGGAGATCTTGGCATTCAATCCGCACGGAATAGTCATCTCGAACGGTCCTGGCGCACCGACTGATGTGCCAACAGTAGTCGAGTTGATAAAATCGTTGCGCGGCAAGTTGCCTATCTTCGGTATGGGACTCGGTCACCAACTTATTGCGTTGGCATACGGAGCCGAAGTTTCGCAGATTGAGGGCATACATCGTGGCGGAGGTCACCCTGTACGTAACTTGGATAGCGGCAAGATCGAGATTACAGCTCAAGGTTCGATCTACTTTGTAGACGAAAAATCGCTCGAATCGACACCTCTCGAAGTTACTCACCGCAGTGTTATCAGCAACACCGTTGAAGGTATTGAGTGCAAGGCGGAGAGAACATTCTCGGTACAATACAATCCGGAGTCTGCTCCGGGAGCGCAGGACAGCGCATATCTTTTCGATAAATTCATTAAATTGATGGAGGAGAATCACAATGCCTAAGAGAACAGATATAAAGAAAGTTATGGTTATCGGCTCTGGCCCAATCGTTATTGGTCAGGCTGCCGAGTTCGATTATGCAGGTACACAGGCGTGTCTTGCACTGAAAGAGGAGGGTTACGAGGTTATTCTTGTAAACTCAAACCCTGCAACCATTATGACCGACACATTCATTGCTGACAAGGTCTATATGGAGCCTTTGAAGTTGGAGTATGTCGCAAAGATTATTCGCTACGAGCGCCCTGATGCTATTGTCCCCGGCTTAGGAGGTCAGACGGGCTTGAACCTTGCAGTGCAGTTGGCAAAGAAGGGCATCTTGGAGGAGTGCGGTGTCGAGATTCTCGGAACATCATTCGAAAGTATTGAGCAGGCCGAGGACCGTGAGTTGTTCAAGGAGTTGTGTATCTCGCTCGGAGAACCTGTATTGCCTTCGGAGGTTGTTAATTCCATCGAAGAGGCTGTCGAGGTTGCCAAGGAGATTGGTTATCCATTGGTTCTTCGTCCGGCATTCACCCTTGGTGGTACCGGTGGCGGCTTTGTCGGTAACGAGGAGGAGTTGCGCGAGTTGATGCGTAACGCTTTGGCTCTCTCGCCGGTACATCAGGTATTGGTAGAGAAGAGTATCAAGGGCTATAAAGAGATTGAGTAAGTCGGAGGCCAAGCGGTCTTAGGAAGACAATTT